>CACPSE010000001.1:0-81962 GCA_902636535.1 uncultured Wolbachia sp.
GGAAGCATGCTATTTTTAATTTATATCAAGGATTATGGAGGAAATATGCTATTTTGATCTATGTGAAAATTATTGTTGATTTGTACGCAATTAGAGAACATATAGCATAAAATTTATAGTAGAATCATCCTTATATCAGAAAAAGCACACTAACCTAGTAGAAGTAAAAACTACGCTCCACGCAAGAACAGAGTGATTTAATTTTTCTTCGTTTTTGTGATTTCAATATTTCAAGAAAAATCGTGTAAAGCATAAGTTCATGCTTTACACGATATGAATTTCTTAATAGACTCTAAGCGCAACTATAAAAAGAAAATCTTTTCCAACTCAGCACAAAAAGAGGCAGAAAAATACTTTGTAGAGATAGTAACTGATAAGTTTTACAGTCTAAAAACTTCGCAAGCTCTGGACGTACTATCCACTAGGAGGGTGTCATTCCAGTGCTTGACACATAACTGTACGAACATTTATTTGCAAAGGCAGTATGTTAAGTGTTATGGCCGGTTTTGCCTCAAACACAAAGGGGTCATCCAAGTAGCTGACACTGGGATCCAGAAAAATTGATTGTGCACTATACAACATAAAAGCTGGATTCCAGACTGAAATCTGCCACGCAAATTGCCTGCAAATTGCAATGTTCGTACAGATGTGTGTCTGGGCACTGGGATGACAGGAAGAGGCTACTTGGATATTCTTTCAAAAAAATGATAACTAAGATTAAAGCGACAACATGAGGTTTCTCAGCTCTGGAAATTTCATGTCTAGCTGCAAAAATAGATGCTTATTTAAAAAATATCCTGTAACTTTCAGTCCTAACTGAAATTCTTGGAATGAGTAGCTGTTTTGTAGGTTATTATTGTATACATCATGTAACATTTGTGGAAAAGGTAGGAGTTTATCTGCATAATAATCTCCTACTTTTTTTGACACTGCTCTACCAGTTTTTGGAGAAATAAATTGTAAATTTTCCTTAACACCTGTTACAGCGCATTTGGATAAGTCTAACTTAAACCCCAATTGCGTAAGAAGCAGAAGCTCTAAGTTGAGGTAATGGCCTTGCCAAAGTTCATTATTGTGCTTAATTATATCGATGAAATATCGAAAGTTATCATACAGTACAACACAAGGTTCACTCTCTGGAAGCACTTTTTCTAAAATAGAGGAGAAAGAAACAATAGTAATGCTTTTTAACCTATCTTGAAAGAAATGATGGAATGGAGACTCAATTAATTCGCACTTAAAAAAACCTAGATTTTCAGGTAACTTAGCACTCCATTCTGCATGTAATAGATTACTTACCTGAAACTTATAATTGCTATTGTTTGTTAGCTTAGTTAATCCCCTGCGCTTTCCATGATTTTTTGTAAATAGAGAAAGAATTAAGTTTTTATCGCCGTATTTTTTAGCAGCTATAATGATGCCTTCATCTTTCCATCTCATTTAGAGTGTATTGACCATATGATATTATAGGATAGTGCACCTAGAGCGTGTAATCCATAAAAATCACTTCCAACATCTAAGTGAAATTGTCTGCTAACAAAAGCAAATCCCACTGACCTTACCCAGAAAAAGTAGACAGGTAGTTAAGACGTTTTTAGAGTAAAATAAAACGTTTTTTCAAAGAGGTGAAAATATGACAAGTAGAAGAGAATACACGACAGAATTTAAATTAGAAGCTATAAAACTAGTCAAAGAAACAGGTCAAACAAGTTCAAAAATAGGAAGAGACTTAGGTATAGATGGTAGTCTATTAAATAAATGGGTAAAAAAATATGATGAAAAAATGTCAACAGCAGATGCATTTCCAGGTAAAGGAAAGGTAGCTCCTTATGGCAAAGAAATGTTTAATTTAAAAAAAGAGCTAGGAAGGGTAACAAGGGAAAGGGACATTTTAAAAAAAGCCTTGGGATATTTTGCCAAGCACAAAGAGTAAAATATTCTTTTATATAGCAATTGCTATAAAATACGGAAATTATGCAGAGTTTTGAATGTATCTGCTTGTAGTTATTATAAATGGGTTGCTAAGGAAAAAAGCAATAAAGCGTTAGCAAGAGAGGAGCTTCTAGCAGATATTCAAAAAATACATCAAGCATCGCAATCCAGATATGGAGCTCCTAAAATTCATGCTGAATTAAAAGCTTTAGGTAAAAATCATAACATCAAAACAGTGCAAAGCGTAATGCAAAAAAATGGCATTCAGGCCCAACTCAGGCAAAGATTTAAGAACAAAAAACAGCAAACAGACAATAGGGTTATAACTCCTAATATATTGGACCAAAACTTTACTACTGACCAGCCAAATAAGGTATGGGTAACTGATATTACTTATATAAAAACCAATGAAGGCTGGCTATATTTGGCAGCAATAATTGACCTATATTCACGCATGGTAGTTGGTTGGTCAATGAGTCATACAATGGCTAAACAACTAGTTGTAGATGCTTTGTTGATGGCTGTTAATAAGCGCAAACCCGCCAAAGATCTACTATTACATAGCGATCAAGGGGCACAATATACTTCAAAAAATTATCAATATCTACTGGATACAAAAATGTCATATCTAGCATGAGTCATAAAGGTTGCTGTTATGATAATTCCCCTTCAGAAAGCTTCTTTAGTTCATTGAAAAGGGAGTTACTTATTGATACCTCTAAACACTCTGCTCAACAAACTAAAACTGCCATATTTGAATATATAGAAATTTTTTATAATAAACAACGACGTCATTCTACTATTAACTATTGCATTCCTGAACTTTTTGATTCATCATTTTCATGATAAAAACGTCTTAACTACCTGTCTACTTTTTCTGGGTAAGGTCACTATATATAATGGTAAAGAAAAAACAGTAAAAAAAGAGGGAGGAAAACTGATTAGTGCATTTAGAAAAATTATAACAGAGTTTGAAAGTAATGAAAAGTATCCATTAAGGGAATTACGAAAAATTTGTGAAGAGTTATCTGTCTACGAGGCTAATGGCAAAGATAAACGCATTGGTGATAAGTTATCAAAGGTAGGCCTTGTTGGGTATTATTTCAATTGGGAAAGGAGATCAGGTTATAATAACCAAGTACTGCATAACGTTCTTATGAGAGAGACGATGGAAGATAATGCAGAAAATAAGAAGCAGTGCGTGGGTAGGGGAGGTAGGAAGAAAGGTCCTATTATATCATTATCTTATGTTGATTCTGCAAAGGTCAATAGCCCTGGTACAGTAAAGGATCAGTTAACAAAGGGTGATCCTTTTGACTCTCTGAAGGAAGTAAAGCATAAAATTGATACGAAGAAGTATGCTGAAAGGATGGTTAAAGGGATTGAGGGACTTGTTAACTCTAAATATGAAAAGAATAAACAAGAAACTAAGTTTATTAATGAGGAGGTATACAATGGGCTGATTGGAGAGACTTTCCAGCACATTTTGAATGTGCGTAAGGAAATTTATGACCGCAGTGGGTACACCAACGGGCGCGATGAAGCAAATAAATGCTTTTATCAGGTTTTAAAGTCTGCAACTTCTACTTTGAAAAAACAACTTGATCAAAAAGGAATAGTAGTAGGAGATTGTGAAATTGAGCTTGGAATTAAAATTCTTGAAAACAAAATAGGTGATCTGTTGGAAAAACATGAGGATTCTTCACGTGACATTAAAGGTAAACAAGAAGAAAAAGATAAGGTTAGTAACAAACTGAAGATAGAAGGTAATTTTTTAAAAGTTATTATCATCAAATTTTGTACTTTGGTGCTACGTTTGTGGTATTGGAGATTTACTCTTAACCAGTTACAAGTAGAAGAAGTTTTAAAGAAAGAAGATAAGCTTACTTTCAAAGAAAGAGTTGGCCTTGTCAGGAAAGAAAAGGAGATTAAACAAGAAGAGTCAGCTTTGCAGAAGATACAGGATAGACAGAAGAGCGAAATGAAAGATTTTAAGAAAGAAAAGATAAATCTTCAAGAGAAGTATAATAAAATGCATCAATTTATAGGGATAAAGGAAATCAAAGGTAATGTGGAACATAAGGAAATAACAGAAGGATACAAAGAGAGCACAAAAATAAAACAACTTCAATACATTGAATCAGAGTTAAAAGAAGTGCAAAGTCGTTTGCGTAAAAATGAGAATGATGTGGCTGTGTTTAATGAGCTCAATAGTGGTACAATCGGCATAATAGAATTAGAAGATAATATGAATTCTCTAAGAAAGGAATTAGAAGAAATTGTTCATAAACACCAACAATTAGCTGAAATTAAAAAGACCTTAGTAGATCTGAGAAAGAGAATTATAGGAAAATTTTCAGAAGATGATCAGAATTTACTGAAAGACAGAATGAAGCAGATAACAGAAAGTTTGCACAGCGGTAAGTTAATGAATAGTACTGATAAAGATAAGATAAAAAGTCAAATTAATGATCTGTACGCTGCAGGTAAAAGTGAAGAGCAAAATAATAAATTAGCTCAAGACATATTTGAACAGCTATTAAATTATATGGAGAAGGCCAGTAAGACTTCAGTGTGCCCGAAAGATACAAAAGGAGGTAGAACTAAATTTGAGAAGTTGTATAATACAATAAATCATAAAATTGATGGTCTCAAAGATACAGATCTTGCCGATAAAGGGCTGCAGTGCAAACTTGGTGATGCTCAAAGTTTGCTCACGTATTTTGATGCATTTGCAGATGAGAAGGAAAAGATAGGAGAATGGCAGAAGAAAAAAAGTCAATTAGAAGGTGAAAAATCCGAGTTATCCGATGATGCAACACTAACTGATATTTGCAGAAGATTAAAAGTATCTGAGAGTATCAATAAGAATTACGATGTAAGAAGGGTTGTGTGGCTGGGTGCAGTACTTACTGAATTCTTGCCAAAGCTTCAAGGTGAAGACGATCTTGATCTCAAGGTGAAGTATCTCAGCTCCCCTATTTTCTTAGAGCTCTTTACTAATATCGTGGCACCACTTGCTAATGAAGGAAATCTCAAAATAGCACTCGATATATTTGACAAAAGTGGCAATAGTTCAAAAGATGGTGCAGAAAAAATCTGTGAATTTTATCAAAGTTTGTTAAGTAAGGATTCTGATAATATAAAAAAGAAAATTAATGAGGATTTTGATAATGTGTTAAAAAATACAGCACAATTGTGTGTGTTAATTGCACTTACAAAGTTCAATCATCACGCTAATGCTTTGAGCAAGGATCTTGATCTTATAAAAGATTTAACGCTTGGTTCTCTTGATCCGATGGGTCTTCTGAAGGAGAATTTCGCTAACAATAACACTGATAATGAGGAAAAAAATATATTACAAGATATTGCGGAAAAATTCTTCTCAAGTAACCAAACTACAAGAAAGGCATTTGACCATCTAAAGAATCATAATCCTATGAGCAAAGGAATTCGTGGTAAGCACTTCAACACTGGAACAACTTTATTTACAACGCTTAATGTAATAATGAGAGGGTTAGCTGTTGCAGCAGATTACAAAGCTCATGATGGAAATGATCAAAATAGTACGTTAAACAAAGCACTTGGGTTTCTTGGCGATAGTAGTATTAGAAGAGCGAAAGAAGAAATTGCAAGATTAGGTAAAGATGTACATAAAGAGGTTGCAGAAAAATGTATTTATGAATATTTAGAGATGTTAAGAGCAGGATTAAATGGTCGTAATTACTCTCCACCTCAGGAGCCTGGTGATTTGCCGGAAACTTCGCTTAATACTTGCCATGTTCAAAAGTTATCGGAAGATTATAAGAAAGCACCACGAGGTTCACTCCCTGCAAGCTTAATAGCTTCTCCAGATGCTGAAAAGTTGGATAGAGTTCAGGAAAAAGTTAAATTGGGTGGAATTGGCAAATAGTTGGATTGATGAACTGGCCTTCTAAAGTATGCGCTTAGTAGCGCTTTCTATGAGAAAAATCGTATTATCTATTCCATAAAGCTTTATGAAAGATCCCATTCTTGGACCGGTTTTTTGGCCAAGTAACGTTTTATATAATAGCTGAAACCAGTCACGTAAGTTGGTATAATCATATTTTTTTCCAATAGAAAATACCTGAGATTGAATTTCTTCAGCAGTAACAGTTGTAGATAGAGAATGTAAAGTGTCCTTCAAATCTAGTAACGCTTCTTTCTCTTTTGCATTTGGAGCTTTATATGATTTTGTTGGTTTGATAAAATCGTGGTAATACTTTACTGCAAAGTCTGAAAGTCTATCAAGCATTTTATTATTTTCTGGTGTGACGTTCGGTGCATAAGAGGATATAAAACCCCATAGGATCTCTTTGTTTTCGGCGTTACAAGCTGCTGCTAGGTTTAAAAGTAGTGAGAAATTTATGCCTGAAGTTTCTATACTGGGAACATTGCCCTGGGGAATGTGCCAAGCAGGATTATTTATATCCTTTTCTTTGTTCTCATGATAACGCTTAACAAACTCTAGATACTCATCAGTTGATTTTGGTATCACATCAAAATATAAACGTTTAGCTTTTTTAGGACTCTGAAAAATGTACAATGCTAAGCTCTCTGTTGGTGCGTAAGTTAACCACTCTTCAATTGAAATGCCATTTCCTTTTGATTTTGATATTTTCTTTCCTTCTTTATCAAGGAAAAGCTCGTAGCAAAACAGAAGTGGTGGCTTTTCTCCAAGTATTTCACATATTTGACTTGAAAGCACAGCAGATGGAGTTAAATCTTTTCCATGAGCTTCGTAATTTACTCCAAATGCGGACCACCTCATTCCCCAATCAGGTTTCCATTGCAGTTTACATTTTCCTTTTGTTACCGGAACTTCTATTTTTTCCCCGTTTGGATCTTCATACGTGATTGTTCCTTTATCTGTATTTGTTTCAATTACTGGAACTTGTAAAACTTGAGAAGTTTTTGGGCATATTGGCAAGAACGGACTATAAGTATGCTGCCTTTCTTCCCGAAATGATGGAAGCATTACGTCCATTACTTTATCATAGTTTTTCAGCAAGAGTAAAAGTTTTTCATCGTAAATACCAGATTTATAACACTCTGTTGCACTCCTAAATTCGTATTCAAATTCAAACAAATCAAGAAATTTACATAGTAACGCATTCATGTGATGGCCATAACTTTCATGAGTCCCAAATGGATCTGGAATTATAGTGAGTGGTTTATTTAAGTGCTCTCTTAGCATCTCTTGATTTGGCACATTATCTGGTATTTTTCGCAAACCATCCATATCATCTGAAACTGCAGTGATTTTGGTTTTTATACCAGGAGCTATTTTTTTTAATGCATTTACAACAACTGTAGTGCGGAAAACCTCTCCAAAGGTTCCTATGTGGGGTAAACCAGAGGGTCCATAACCAGTTTCAAATATTATTTCTTTTTTATTAGGAAACTCTTGCAATATTTTTTCTGCTTCTTGAAATGGCCAACTTGTCATTATCTGGGTTAAATTATTAATCAATGTATCTTAACTTAAAGTGCTACTAGTTTCAATGGATTTTTAATATAATGATATAGTATTAGTGTTAGAGCTATTATTAGAAGGTTAAAGATATGTCCACAGGTAGTATACAAACAGATCAATTATTCAAAGGTCTTACAAGACCTGCAATGCTTTTTGGTGTGAGTTATATGTTTGCAATATTAAACGTCCTGATTTGCATGCTAATTTTCATTAATTCAAATGATTTGAGAGTGATTCTCTTAATGTTACCAGGTATACATGGACTTGGTTATATAGCTTCTGCAAAAGAACCATTGTTTATTGAATTATTTATGGTAAAATTAGGAAAGTGCTCGAAATGTTTAAATCGTTTTTATCATGGAGCCAATTCTTATGATATTGCTTAACGTTGTGTGATGCTGAGGTTTGGGGCTGTTCAATCAAAGAATAAATCTACTCTGAGCAGGGAAGTTCACGCTGCTGAATTTATTCCTTATTCTTGCTATTGGAATAGCACAACCTTGATGACAAAAGAAAATTGGTTGGTTAAGGTTATAAAATTAAGTGGCTTTGCATTTGAACCCGCCGATGACGAGGATTTAGTAATACAAAATAATATCAGGAACCAGATGCTAAGAAGCATTTCATCTCCGGCATTTAGTTTGTATTTTCATACTATCAGACGTAAGAAAAATATTTTTTCTGATGAATTTGCAAGTCAAGGTTTGCCGATTTTTTTCGCTAATCACGTAAATCTAAAATGGAGAGAAAAACACGCAGCAAGGCAATCATTTATTAATGACCTATACATTACGATTATCCGTAGAGCGGACACAAAAGGAGTAGAATTTTTATCACATCTACTAAAAAAATTCGGACATGTAACTTCAAAACATGCTTGGGAAAGTGATATGCGTGCTACGTATGAAGATTTAGAGGAAACGACAAATCGTGTAGTGACAAGCCTTAGAAATTATTCGCCTAAAATTCTTGGAGTAAAAGAAACTCCCAATGGCCTATTTTGTGAAATAATGGAATTTTTATCCAGAATTGTAAATTGTGGCTTCGTTACAAATACACTTTTTCCGCTAAGAACTGAAATATCAAGGTACTTACCAGTACATAGGTTATTCTTTGGCCGTAAGATGATACAGGTTGTGACTCATAATGAGAGTAAATATGCTGGAATAATTAGTATCAAAGAATATGGAAATCATACTTCTGCAGGAATGCTTGATTCGTTTTTACAACTTCCTTACGAGTTTATAATTACGCAATCTTTTCAATTTATAAACAGGCAAATGGCGATTGGAAAAATGCAGATACAGCAAAATCGAATGATACAGTCTGCAGATAAAGCTATTTCTCAAATAGCAGAAATTTCTCAAGCGCTTGATGACGCAATGAGTGGTAAGATTGCGTTTGGTCAACATCACCTGACTATTTTATGTATAGAAAAAAGTCCTAAATCATTGGATAACGCTCTGTCGTTGGTAGAATCAGAGCTTTCTAATTGCGGTGTTTACCCTGTCCGTGAGAGAGTTAACCTTGAACCAGCATTTTGGGCGCAAATTCCTGGTAATTTCGATTATATAGTGAGAAAAGCTACAATAAGTAGTCTTAATTTGGCTGGATTTGCATCTCAACATAATTATCCTACTGGTAATAAATTCAATAACCACTGGGGAGATGCCGTTACAGTTTTTGACACGACATCTGGTACTCCATTTTTTTTCAACTTTCATATAAGGGATGTTGGACACACTATGATAATTGGCCCAACTGGTGCTGGTAAAACTGTTTTAATGAATTTCTTATGTGCTCAAGCGATAAAATTTTCTCCAAGGATATTCTTTTTTGACAAAGATCGCGGTGCAGAGATTTTCTTAAGAGCACTTGGTGGTATCTATACTGTAATAGAACCAAGAACTAAAACAAATTTTAATCCTTTGCAACTTGATGACACCTCTGATAATAGAACATTTTTAATGGAGTGGGTAAAGTCTTTAATTTCGGTATATAATGATAAATTTACTTCAGAAGATATTGCACGAATTAATGATGCAATTGAAGGAAATTTTAAATTAAGAAAAGAAGACAGGTTCTTGAGAAACCTTGTACCGTTTTTAGGGCTTGCAGGTCCTGATACTCTAGCTGGAGCAATATCTATGTGGCATGATAATGGTTCTCATGCTGCAATATTTGACAATAAAGAAGATTTGCTAGATTTTTCACGAGCAAGAGTATTTGGTTTTGAGATGGCTAGCTTGCTCAAAGATCCTGTTGCCCTTGGACCAGTATTGATTTATTTATTTCATAGGATTAGTATATCTCTTGATGGCACTCCATCTATTATCGTTCTTGATGAGGCATGGGCATTAATAGATAATCCAGTTTTTGCACCCAAGATAAAAGACTGGTTGAAGGCACTGAGAAAACTAAATGCTTTTGTGATTTTTGCTACTCAGAGTGTTGAGGATGCAAGTAAAAGTGCTATTAGCGATACGCTTGTACAACAAACAGCGACACAGATTTTTTTACCAAATCTGAAAGCTACTAGTGTCTATCGGGATGTTTTTATGTTAACTGAACGTGAATATATATTAATTAAGCACACAGATCCGAGTACTAGATTCTTTTTGGTGAAACAAGGAGTCAATGCTGTAGTAGCTAGAATAGACTTAAAAGATCTGGATGATATAATCAATGTATTATCCGGACGTGCAGAAAGTGTCATACTGTTACATGATATATTAAAAGAAGTTGGGGATAACCCAAAAGTATGGTTGCCTATATTTTATCAGAAGGTAAAAAATGTTTAAGACTAAGCTGTCATTGCTATTAATTGCAATATTTTTACTAAATATAGACTTTTTACTCTCATATCCAGTATTTGCAGATGAAGTAAGTGGTACTGACAAGACGGAATTTGTTAGTAGATTTAACTCTACTGGCAGCTTCAGTCGTGCCTCTAATCCTGATTGTGGAGCGTTTAAAACGGCTGCGGCACTTGCTGGAATAGCGATTGCTGTTGGTGCAATATTTACTGGCATTGTTTTGATCGTCTCTTCTGCTGGTTTGTTTACTGCTTTTGTCATTGTTGGAATGATAGCTGCAATTGTTGGGGTTTGGAAAGCGATAGGAGGGATTGTTGTTTGTGAACATAGTTTTGTTAAACTCCCAGTTGCACGTGATCATGATGGAAAGTATAAAGATTTCGGATTCTCAAAATCAGAATACTCAAAATATTCAGGGGGCACAAATAAGAATTACCAAAAGGAAGATGAGTATTTTAAATGTTTTGATAAGGAAAATGAATCAATAGAAGTAGGTAAAAAAATAGAGAAGGGCATTTTAAACTCCATACCTGACCAAAATGCTGGTGGTTATTACTGGCCAAAAAACGGTGTGCAATACAGTGAATATATAGAAGTATGTCATCGAAACCCCTTAACGTTTGGTAATCTTTTTAGTGATATAGACTTTGATGTTAGAGAGAAGGACACGGGATATGTAGATGGGTCATGGTCGCCAAAAGTTGATGGTGATCTGGAATGTAAAGTTCTTAAAGCTGGACAGAGCGAAACCATACATGGGTCAACATTTAAAGCAGTGAGAAAAATGGGCAGGTTATGTGTGGAACTAGCTGAGATTAGCACATTTGGTATCAGAATGACTCCTTGGCCGCAAGGGGTTGATATGGGGTGCACGGAATTTCCACCTGACCCAATTGCTCCTATGTGTGAGAAATCTGTGATGATATTCAAAAATAAAAATGGTACAGGTAAATATAAGGTTGATCTTGGCGACCCTGGAAATAGAGATAAAGATTACAAAACTATTATAAGGGACGAGGAAAAAGAAGGAAAAATTCTTGTAGGTTATGATAATGCTGGCTGTTTTAGCTCGTATGTCTCTGAAGCTTGTTATAACCAGGCTGGAAGTAAATCATTAGCTCCTATTCCCATCACTTCTATGATAGTGCAATGCATTAAGGAATCGTTAGATAATTTAGTGGCAGGTATTGATTCAAGTGGCAACTCACTTAAGGACAAAAATGGACATGATAAGGGCAGTTTCTTGTCTGTAGCTCAAAAAAGGCTGAAAAATACCGTAACTGCTGTTTTGGTTTTAGCTTTAATCCTATTTTCTATAAAAGCCATGTCTGGTGGAGTTCGTAGTCCACAAGAAATGTACATGTTGATTATTAAATTCGCTTTAGTGATTTATTTCACAACGGGCAGCACCATGTCTCATTATTATGGAGAACTAACAAAACTTTCAAATGGTTTGTCAGAAATAGTGCTCAAAGCTTCATCTGAAAGTAAAAATATATGTAATTATGAGGCAGGTAGGGATTATGAATACATGCGTCATGGGAAGAAAATATCTTACAGCTACCTTGCACCTTGGGATAGGCTTGATTGTAGAATTTTATTTTATTTAGGCGCCCCTTTAGATGGAATTGGTGGCAAAATTGGTACTGGAGGTATTGTAACGTTAGCAATCTTGCTTGGTACTGCCCCTGTCTTGTTAGTTGCAGGTTCGATAATCGGTATTATTTTTGCTGGTGGACAGATTTTAGTAGCTATTGTCTGTATATTTATGGCCGTTTTGATGATGATGGTTATTTTGTGGCTGTGCTATGTATTTATTTTATCTCTAGTTGCTTTAAGTGTAATCGTCATTTTATCACCTTTGTTCATTCCTATGGTTTTATTCCAACATACCAAAGGATATTTTGACGGCTGGGTGAAAGAGTTGATTACATATAGCTTATACCCGGTTATCCTTTTTGCGTTTTTGTCCTTTATGTTCATAGCATGTGATAAAATCTATTTTAAAAATTTAAATTTTGAACTGGACAGCTTACATGAAAGTAAACAAACACAACCCTCAAATAGTAAGAAAAAACAGTGGTTTAAATTGAAAGATGGGGAATGTGATAAAAATGAAACTACTCTTGCATGTATGATGCAAAATTATAGCTTTAAAAAGAGCAGCATACTTGGTCTATTCGACTTTACATACATGGAGTTTGGCAGCTCTCTCATCGGAGAGTTATTAAAGTTGTGTCTAGTGTTATTCCTCTTTTACCACTTTTTAAACATTCTTCCTAACATGGCTGCTGAACTTGCCGGTAACCATAGAGCAGCACTCGGTTCTGGTAGTACGCCTGGACAAATGGTGGGCAAAGCTTTATCTGCTGCTAAAGCTGCTGCTGGAGGTGTTGGTCAAGCTGCTGCTGCGGCTGTCAAGAAGGCAAGAGGTGGTGCTGGTGGAGGAGGTGGAGATAGTGGTAAAGGTTCCAGCGAAAAGATTAACTAAGGTGGCGGTGATGCTAGTTAAGGTAAGTAACAGATGCTTAAACGTTTAAGTAACCAAAACTTGGGTAAGCTATGCATAAGTTTTGTGGTGCTTTTTTTATTGTCTGGATGCGGGGAGGATCACTGTATTAAGCCAGAAAATTTATCAGGTTTGCGTGAAAAACTAGATATAGTGTCAACAGAGCAGAAATGGGTTGATTCTGGTGTTAATATCTCAGATAGAATAAGAGTAACAGAGATTGACATAGAGTCTAGTAAGGTTAATTTTTGTCCTAAGCAGTACGCAGATTTTGCAATTTGGCCTGGGAGAAATGACGTTAAATTACCATTTGCACTTAAAAAAGGCGATACGATAAGCTTTAGTGTTATTGGAAGTAAAGTGTGTAAAGATAAAGAAGATGGTACAAAAATCAGGTATGTAAAAATTGATGAAAAGTGCAGCGAGAAAGAAACGGAACATTTTGCACATGTTTTAAATCGAGAAGGATGTCAAGGTAGTATTCAAGATGGAATATGTCCTAATAAGTACATACAAAGCAATGAATACTGGCTGCATCAAAATGGAAAAGAATATCAGAGTTCAGATTTTTCAAGATCAGATCAAGATAAAAGAAAAAAGGAGATCGAAGATATTGTCAATTCTATAAAACAACAAGGAAAAGATATAGACTGCAGCTCGCTTTCAAGTAATCAAGCAAGCAAGATAGATACATATATCTTAGACCTAACCTGTAAATATGCATGCTTTCTTGATAATCGTGGAGAAAAGCCTTGTTTGCCTAGTCTTGCACAGAATGCTACAAAACGCAAGCTGGGTACATCCGTTACAAGTGCTTTAAAGTCTGTTAATGACGGATCTGTTGGTGAGGCTATTAGTGACATTTTAAAGGATGCAGAAATAGAAACTGATGTTCAACACTTAAGTGTTTATATGGATGGTGTAAAGTTTAAAAATGCGCAAGATGGTGGTATATGTACTAGTTGTAATCACGAGATAAGTGATAGCCATGCAATAAACTCAGAATTAATTTTTACGTTAGGTGATGGTACTGGCAAGGGTGGTTTCAACATAAGAGTAACAAAGAACCATAGCCTAAAAAATAACTTGTATATACGCGTCTCTGACAAACTTCCTGAGCATAACCCTGATGAAACCCAGGGAGATATATCTGTGGATATTAGCCAAGTTCATGATACTGAGTACATGGAAGGCTTAAAAGAAAAGTTAAAAGAAAAAAAAGGCACCATATATTATGGAATAAGAGACCATGGCTGCGATTATAAAAATGAAGGTCAGTTTAGCATTAACCTCACAACTAAAGAGCCACCTACAAAAACTTTTAGTGCAATCTATAATTTTTTTAACGAAAAAGTAAAAACTGCATTTTTTGGTTCCAGCTATAAAGATCCCAACGCGATTCACTCTGATACTAGTCCTGTAAAGTCTCTTTACGAAAGTTTTATAAAATCAAGCAGAACAAATACCATTAGATCTACTATAATATCACTATTAGTACTATATATAATCTTATATACTCTTTATTACTTTTTTGGATTAACTCATATTTCTATATATGAGTTTTTAATTATATGCGTAAAGATAGGAATCATCGCCCAGCTATTGCAGGATAATAGCTGGAACTTTTTTTATAACAATGCATTCTCTATGCTTATTAACACTCCAAAACAACTAATAGAAATAGCAAATTTTAGAGGTACGACATCAAATGTTTTTGAATTCCTTGATTTGCCGCTCAATAGGTTCTTGTCATCGCATTCAGTATTGTTAATAGTATCTCTTATATTTTCTGGCCCTTTAGGCATTGTATCTTTTTGCTTGGTGATTTGGGGTTTAATCACAGTGAGCTTATCTATTTTTAATGCCTTATTTTCTTTTATTACATCTATAGCAATAGTTGCGTTATTACTTTCTTTAGCACCTATTTTTATTATTTGTCTTTTATTTGCGTATACTAGGCAGATGTTTCACAACTGGGTTAAAAATTTAGCAAGATTTGCGATTCATCCAGTAGTGCTTTTAATTTTTATATCACTGATAAGCCAGGTTATGGATTATATTGTGTATTCAGTATTTGATTTTGAAGTCTGCTCTACGTGTATACTTAGTATTAACCTAAAGATTTTTAACCCTTGTATCTTCTATGGTTATGCTTCCAAATATACACCTAATATTACCGCTATGATGGCTTTTGTTATTTTGGGACACGCTATGAAAGCTTTAGTTGAAGCTTCTTCGACAATATCTGACTCGTTGTTTGGTGTTTATGTGCAAAACGAACCTGGGAGACAATATCAACAAAGCTTAATGGGAACAGTAGGGTTAGATAAGGAAAGCGTTCAAAGAAGAGCAGGAAGTGCTTCTCAACAGTCAGGTACGTCAAGACCTCAAATACCTACAGGAGCTCAAAGGTCAACGCCTCAGATACCACAACCAGGAAAACAGCAATGATAAGTAAAAGATCACTATTATTGATACTGTGTCTTGCAATCACTGGTTGTAACATGGATTGTGTCGAACCTGGGTTGCAGAGCAGAAACACCAGCGTTAATGTGGATGTTCCAGTTCATAAAGCCGATAAAATTCATTGGGTTGATTCTGGTCAGGTAATTAGTCAGGGTGAGAAAATCAAATTCACCCTCGATGGATCAGTGAATTTTTGCCCTTTTAAAGAAGACAAAAATCCAAGGAAAGTACTTGTACCTGCTAGCTTTTGTGTCGACGGTTCAGAACCAAATTACAATAAAGCTGCAGATATTAATAATGTGCCTAATAATTATGGCGTTGATGAAAAAGGCATAAATGAAAACGAATTGTGCGGCGGTAAAAGATTTGGCAGCAATAGACGTTATGTAGACACTGGAATTAAAGTAAATCCTGGTGATAAGTTAAGCTTCAGTTTAGTTCCCAGAAAGATAACAATTGATTATGACAATCCAGGAGGGAAAGGTATCAGCTTTGATGACAATTGTTATAGAGCTGAAGAAGGAGGTGAAAAAGTGTCAGCAAGTGAAATATTGAATGTTAGCAAGCAAGAGGGAGAGGAATTTTTTTGTGAGGGCAAGGATGGAAAGAGAAATAAAATAAAATTTTTACCTCTTGATAAAACAAAAGCAAAGGAAAGCAAAGTGCTAGTTGGCAATGGGTATACCCCATATGATAATAAGGTACATTTTAATAAAGGTTATATTCAAGACAACGAACCATGGAGATATGGTTCACTACTTGATTTGCGCCGCGCTAAAATAGGATTGAACGAGTTATGTGATGGAAAAAACTGTAGTCTTGATGAGAGAAAAAAGTACTCCTCCTATGAGCTCAACTGTTACCATCAAAATATATGCTATACTGAGAAGGGTATATGGAATTATACATATAAAGACAAAGAACGGAACTGTGTCTCTTCTATAAGGTATAGCAAATATGATAAAGGAAATAGATGTGATATGTATTCTCACCTTAAAGAGGTTGAAGATAAGCTTAAGCAGATTAATGTTGATTTTACATCAAACACTGAAGAAGATATTTCCTGGGCTGAGGCTCTTGTTGCAAAAATTGGTGATCTTGATAATCAAGGTACTGCTAAAGGTATGCAATGTCTTCCAGATAATGAAGTAGGTGCAAGAAAGGATAATGTGTGTTCGCAAATTAGTGATAATTTTAAGGATTTTTCTCTGAAATTAAATAGTGACTATACAGTAAAAAATGTAACATCTGGTAGTAGTGTGATGCTCGCTATTGCAGATTATGGTCACTATGGAGCTAATAGGGGTGGGTACCATGTTAAAGTGACTAGATCATGTCAATACATTAATGGCGAAAAACTGTATGTGTATTTGGGTGATAACCCACCTAAAGATTTGCATGGTGTGGGAACTGATGATTTCAAAGTGGTAGGAGAAAGAGTAGACGGAAAAGATGAGTACACCATATTAGATGTAATAAGCGGAGAACACTTTCAGAACAAAGAATCTAAGAAGATATATTTCGGTATTGATGTAAGCAATGTAGAGAAAGGTGATATTACAGACAAATATGGCAAATATTATGAAAATAATAAGTACACAGTAACTTTATTTGTCAAAAGAAAAATTAATGATTTTATTTCATCGAATGTAAACGGGGTATTTAAACTTATAAAAGAAGAAGTAATTGGGGACAGCGTTAAAGATTCATACAAAGGATATGCAAGAGGTCTTCTTCAAGGAGTAAGAGCTTTGCTTACTCTATACGTTATATTTACTGTCGTTGGCTATATGCTTGGAACAATACAGCTAAGTAAATTTGATTTCATTGTAAGAATGTTCAAGATAGCATTTATAGCTTTTGCCTTTAGCGATAGAAGCTGGGAACTTTTTGGTACAACTTTATCCAGACTTTTTATAGATGGTAGCACTTATTTAGTTGATAGCTTTTCTGGCTATATAGGGGAAGGGGAAGGAAAATTTGCATTCTTAGACTTGACAGCAGGAGTATTATTCACAGCAGAAACTTGGTTAAAGTTTTTATCGTTGATGCTCTCTGGTCCTTTTGGCTTTATTGCATTTTTGGCAATACTCTACGCTACTTTTATGTTCTTAAAATGCATTATTAGCGCTACATTGAAATATGTAATATCTACTGTTTTAGTAGCGTTTTTATTGTCGTTAACACCTTTGTTTATCGTGTTTATTTTATTTCAACAGACTAAACCCTTGTTTGATAACTGGATAAAAACGCTGGCTCACGTTGCAGTACAACCAGTTATTTTATTTTCATCTTTATCTCTTTTAAATCAGTTGATGTATTCAGTTCTATACAATCTCACAAATTTTTCTGCATGCTATCAATGTTTAATTAGCGTAAATTTCTTATCGTATGATCTATGCCTGATGAAATCAATACTGCCTCTTGGATACAGTCCTGGCACTAATGTTGATGTTGCATTAAGTCCCGGAGAAAGAGCTGGTGGGCACTTTGCAGCATTACCTATAGACCTAATCCAGGCGTTTATATACCTCATTATTGCCGGTGCAATGGAAGCTTTTGTTTCTATATCGGAAGCTATGGCACAAGCACTATTCAGCTCTGGTTTTGGGGTTGCTGGCAGTGTTGGTCAAGTTGCTAAGAGCGCATCGCAAGCTATGCTGTCCACCGTTGGCCTTGATGATAAGACCCAAGGTATTATACAGAACATTAGGCAACAAGTGGGTAAAGATCGGACGGAAGTTGACGTGAAGGATAATTCCATGAGCCCTAAATCTGAAATACCAGAACAATCAGGTAAGCAAGAAGGTCCTGATAAAAAGGAGAGGGGGAGCTCTAAACCTGAAGCACCAAAACAATCAGGTCAGCAAAAAAATCCTGATGAAACAATAAGAAGTGATCCTAGTGATAAAGCTAAAAACAAGGAAGGAAATGGAGAGAAGTAAGATATGAATGATGTTATGGAGTAACTAATTAAAAAGATATTTTAAGTAAAGTTTTAGAAATTTATTTCTATATTTGGAAAAAGTTTAGATATGCAATCACGCTTAGGCAAATGTTGGTTTAGGGTATTACTTCTTGCAGCTTATATGCTGATCACAGGTTGTAGTAAGAATGATATGCCTTTTCCAAGGTGCATATCTGCTGACTATTTTGGTCCTAAACCTATTGCAGTAAGCGCTCATTTTTCAAGCGACCACGATGCGTTTATTCCAGGAGATGGAGAAGTTATTGATCCTGAAACTGGCGAAATTAATTATGGTTTTCACCATAACCAAGTGGTGAAGTGGGAGGATACCGGACTCGAAACCAATGGAGATAGTTTAAAAGTGCGAGTTAATGGTGCATGGACATCTTGGAGTAATAATAACAAGAAGGAATCTAAAAAAGGCAGTTATACCTTACAAAGCTTGGAGCAGTTAAAATATGCAACTAAATTTGAAGGTAAACAAAGTGATAATAGTTTACCTAATTTTCACTTAGTTTGTAATGATTATAAACCTAGCATACAAAAATTTTCAAGTAAGTCTGATACAAGTTGCACTGTAAATTGCAAGTGCATTAATGAAGATGATAGCGCAAATACAGTATCACGTGGTGCTCCATGTTGGTTTACCAATGGTCATGGTGCTTATCTTTTGTTTCAAACGGGGAAAGATGATCCTAACGAAAATCTAAAGTTAATGCGCGATCCTCAATATCCTACTGTACATTTAGGTTATAACTCCACAGCAGAGGGCGACAATGGATTTTTTACTTTAGACAGAGATAACACTAAATTAAAGGACAGAAATTGTAATGAGTTGAAGTTAAAAAAGGGATGGAAAATATATGTAAAAATATTAGATAGATATTACTTAGATAATGTAGGTGGCTCCTCTTTTGAGTTCTTAAATGGAGTGCAGCAGCCAAGTAGTTTTGGGTTTTTTGATTACATTTATAACTATCTAAAATGTGTATTATTGATTAACGAAAATTGCAAAGAACATTTTAATAGCAATGATCCTGCAGTTGCACAAGCTATGTTCGAAAATATAGCTGAAAAAAGTACGAGCTTTCACAATTTTGTTCTTTCCTTGCTTGTTCTATTTGTAATGATTTCATCGCTTCTTTATCTTTTTGGCATGATACGAGAAACTAAGCATGATATGCTCATCAGAATGATGAAAATCACTCTAGTAATAGTGCTTATATCTCCTGGAAGTTTTAGATTTTTCTATGATCATTTTCTTGTTTTATTCGTTAAAGGTCTTGAACAATTGATAAGTGTAATTACTAACTTTGCTCCCAACATGAACACCGGAAGTATTGCTCAAGGAGATGAAGCTAAGTTGTTTAGCTTCATAGAGGACATGTTCAATAAATTTTTTGCTTATTCTGTTTGGAAAAAGTTTGCAGCGTTTTTACATTACCAAATGTGGGCAAGCCTTCTTATGATACCGGCAATTTTCATAGGGATTGTGCTATACTTCTTGTTGTGCTTGTATGCTTACATAATATTTCTCTCTGGCTTTATGGGTATAGCTTTTCTTATAGCTATCATGCCACTGTTCCTGATCTCTATTTTATTTTCACCGCTGAAAAGTCTATTTGAAGGTTGGATAAAATTCTGCATCAGTTTTTGTTTACAATCGATTATGATATTTGCTCTCTTGTCATTACTGGCTTCCATTATAATGAATACCTTTTATAGGCAGTTAGGTTTTACTGTATGCTACAATAAATGGTTTGAGGTAAGGTTATGTGCTCCAAAATGGGTGTTTGGCGGTTTTTGTATCGTTGATAAGCAGTACTTTGGTTGGACCCCAGGGCAAATTTTTGTACCTTACACTCTTGGAGAAGCTTCTTCACTTAACATAGACAAAAGCATAGAAGGCATAGAAAAGATAAGCAGAGAAGGTGGTACAATAAAATTTACTGGAGGCGCTGGATATATCCCTCTTCCACCTGATTACCCTAAAGATAAAAATGGTGAACATATAAAAGGGTTTCGTTATATAGATTATCCTTTCTTTAATCCAATGCCTGGAACTAAAGATAATCCAGCAGACCACTATATTGCAGAAAGTGATATGGTAGTTAGTAATGGCTGCAGTGCAAAAGATCTAGTACGCTTAACAAATAGTTTATCCCATGCATCAGAGAGGGCTGACATTATATTACTGATCAACAATATAGAGAAAAGGATAGGTGATGTTAGTGAAATAATAAAACGCTACTGTCAAGATATAAATAAATGCAATAGTTATAGGGAAATAATTAATGAAATAAGATCTTTAGTGCGGAGTGCGGTAGAAAAACAAGGTTGTAGAATACTGAAACTTCATGATTTATATAAGGATCCCAACAGTGAATACTGTCAGAAATGTAAAGATTGTGAGGATTGCAAAAATTATCAAGAAAATAGCGATTACCAAAGGGTGCAAGACATACAGAGAGGTTATTTAATCAATGCAGGGGAAATCTTTGTGTTATTCTTGCTTTCATTTTTAATGTTCTCCTTACGCGAGTTCGTACAACAAATGGGCTCAAGCATAGCTGGTGGTGGATTCAGCGTTTACAATATATCTAGAATGTATGAAGCATCGCCTTTGGTTGGCATAATGGAAGGATTAAAACAGCATTATTGGCAAGACGCAATTGGTGGAAAACTAGAATCTTTAGGTAATTGGGCTACTCATTTACCGGATAGATTAGCCGGAGGTACAGCTAATCTACTGGGTAGGATACCAAGAGTTGGAGGAGTGCTGAAATACGCTATTGATGTGCCACGTAAATTTGTAGGTGCTACTATTGAAGCAACAAAATTTGCAACATCACCTAAAAATGACGTTGATAAACTTGAGGAAAAAATCTACAGGGCATTTGGAGTTGATAAGGAAGATATTACGCATAGAAGGATCGGTAAATATTTAGAATATTACAAAGGATATGTAGGATCACATTTGGGCTATACAATAGAAGATGCTATGAAATTTACTTGGGAGCATGGCCTTGACTCTATAGGAAAGCATGGCTACGATCATAACTTGCTCTATAGAGCAAAAGAATATAGGCGGGAATTCTTGGAGAAGCTTCATGATTACACCATAGGACGCAAGAGAGAACCAGAAAAAGACAAGCTTGATCAACCGGTCAGAAGGAAATTACCGGAACCAATGAGGAAACCAGATGCAAAAGGAGAAGAGGATTGAAGATGAAGACTAATAAAAATTTCAAAGGCCTTGATTATTATAAATTGCAGCAAGACGATGATGGCAACATAAAGTTAAATGACTACGACGACATTTTAAATGCGCGTAGGGCGAGAGTAGATCTACTATTAGATAACACACCGGACAACAATATCGACCTCACTAGGTTAAATAAAGCTTTGAGTGAGAAATTTGTAGATAATCATGGTTTATTGTCTGAATTTGATAAGGAAGACCAAGAAATTGCGCAAGAAAGGCTTAAGGTGTTTAGTATTTTAGAAAGCCTTGAAGACCTTAAAAGCGTGAAAAGTGAGGATCTGTTAGAGGTTAGTTTATTGCTATCAGACCTTAGCTTCATAGAGAGAAATGTTGTACTAAATACCGATCAGAATTCTGATCTTACAGAGTTTAAAGGTCTATTTATCGAAAAAAAGGCATCTGGTGAAGAGTATAGTAAAGAAGAATGTGAAGGTTTTCTCAACAGCATAGATAAAATCAATACTATAATTAAGTTAGAATTAGAAAGCAGAATTGAAGGGATAAATCATGATGAAAGAAATGATTATGGTGGTTTACAAGATGAGATTGGTCAAACAATTAATGCAGTAGACAAATCAGAAAAAGATAACTGATGAGTCTTGTGTTTGTGTTTTTCTTACAAGCGATTCGATAGCTTCTCTCTATTAAACTGCTAAAGCCATATTGACATTAATCATATAGTATAAATAATTAATTATTTTGGAGCTTATTTAATATGCTACGCATCATTGCAGGCAAATATCGCGGAAGAAAAATAACTACAGGCAAGCACTTAGCTGCACGACCAACTATGAGTATTGTTCGAGAAGCAATATTTAGAATGCTTTCCTCAAGAAAACCTATTTATAATTTGAATGTACTTGATTTGTTCTGTGGTAGTGGCTCTTTTTCATTTGAAGCGCTTTCTCGCGGTGCTAAACATGCGTTCATGGTGGATTCAGATTATTACAATTTGCAACTGCCTAAAAAAACAGCAGAAGATTTTGGAATTACGGACAATGTTACGCTAATTTGTTGCAGTGCTAACTGCTTACCAAAACCTATTTCAAAGTGCAACATAGTTTTTATAGACCCACCTTATAATAGTAATTTAGTTGAATCAACGTTGAATGGATTAGCTCACTCAGGCTGGTTAAGCAATGATGCATTGATAATTCTAGAGATTAGGAAAAACGAAGATTTTGAGTGCAATAAAAACTTCAGTATAATCTTGGAACGCACCTACGGTATAGCGAGAATAATTTTTCTTTCTCTATTAACTTAAACTTGCATATTCTTTTCATTGATGAGTTTCAGTTCTATTTTCGTCAAGCTTCCGGGGATACTACTTTTACAGTAGTCTTTTAGCTTAAAGTTTCTATTAAATTCACCTCCCAACAAATATTTATGTGCTTTTTCGATAAACTGCTTCTCCTCTTCTTCGTATCTTGTTGCACTACCGTTATCCTGACGGTGAATCAAATGTTCTTTGTGATCAGCATGAATATTTTTGCTCTTACGCTCCGTGTTTTGAGGATCATGTTCAAGTACTATATTTTGTCTGAACGGTTTTCCATCAGTTAATTGATCGCAAAGTTTGTTAACAAGTTGCATGTCTTCTGGGATTACTTTATCTCCTTTCCTGCCAACAATCAGCACAGGACATTTTGTATTCTTTACAATTTCCAGTGAATTAAAATCTAATCCACAATGTCTAAACCAGAAATTTAAAAGCATTGAGGGAAGCCATTTCACTAAACTCTTAGGAGAATCTCTGACTGTGTCCTTAAGTGAGCTATAAGAATTGCTGTGAATTAGTGTCAAATAAATCCCTTGCTTTTCAAACCTTTTTAAAACTTCTGCTGCAATTCCTCCTCCAAGAGAATTAGTATCCAAAATTATATCGTTTGGATGCACACCTTGTATAAGTAACATGTCTACCATTGCCATTCCAGCTTGAACTAACTTTTCACCATTTGTTAGAAAGTTATACAGTGCTACAACCTTCTTTCTCTCCAAAAAGAACTCTATAATATCCTCTATATCTTTGTTTTTTCCTGATTCTTGATCACAAGCTTCTACATCTATTTCCGGGTCTTCACCTATAAGTTCTTTTTTATAACACTTTATCCACTCAGAGCTGAATTCATTTTCCAAAAAGTTTTTAATTCTATGTACAACAAGCCTTTCCTTAACAAAGTCAAAAAACATCCATAAGCAAAATACGACAAAACATATAGTAGCCAAAATTGATAGCACTACTGATGCAAAAGCTAACCCTGTAAGTACCTTTTTTGATTTTTGATTCTGATATGCCAAGTATAACGACACAATAGAAGCAGTGGACAATATAGCAGAACATAACCATAGTGATGCTATTCTCCTATTGAATTTTTTTTCTTCAGCTTTTAATTCTTTTTGAAAGAATTCTGGATTAACAATTCTAGAAAAATAAGGATAGTCAAAATAATGCTTAACTAACTTACTTTCTTGCTCCTTAGGTGGATTTTTACTACGAGCATTAACCTTAATACATCCAAGTACTCCAAAAAAGTTTATCACGTGTTTTGTATTTTCTTCTGGCTTGATATTACCATTGGTGTAATAAATAACTTTCATTTTATTGTTAATAAATATTAAGCTATTTTAACATAAAGATCAAAAAAAACAAGAGAATATAAATATGAATAACCAGTATGATGCAAAGCTTACAAGAAATTTCCTATGATTACTTTTAAGCGAGTTTTGAATTTTTGAAATGTCATGACATTGTTGATACGGTTATCAAGAAACGATAAAGTATCCACAAAATCTTCTGAATAATCATTGATAAAAAAAAGAATCGTACTTAAGTACACTCCAGCTAATATTGCTCTTTTTGTATAGTAGTTAAAATCTGTTGATTGGTCATGAATGCCATACCAAATCGCGCTAATAGTTCTGTATAAAAGTTTACTAGAAAAATACGTATTTTTTGGTGATACAGAGAATGATAAAACATTTTTTAAAAGTTCTCTATAATTCGGTAGCTTAGCGTAGTTTGAAAGGCGTATTTGAATAGCTAACTTTACTCGCTCTCGCCCTTTCATATCTTCTAAATTAGAATTTCTTAGTTCAGCTTCCATTGAGCTATTTAAGTCTTCTGCTATGTACTCCAAAGCGCTATATATTCCATTCTGAAATTTGCAAAAGCTATTAGCTAGATTAAGGTCTGTGCACACCTTTAATAGGGTTTCATCGCTTATTCCTTCAAATGGAATAACCCTAATTAGCTTATCTATTATTAACTTTTGTTCCACAGTAGCATTATACTAAACAGCATGTGTGATTGTACCTGAGATTTTCAAACATTCTACAAAATGCCTCACCACGTTCCTCAAAATTTTTCCATTGATCAAAAGAAGCACACGCGGGAGAAAGTAATATAGTTACTTCTTCTTTGCTATTTAAGGCCTCTTCAAAAGCTAGTTTAAGTGCGTTTTTCAAATTGCAACATTTCACAAAATCTACTTTATCCTCCATAGTGTTTGCAAAAGCTTCGGTTGATTCTCCAACAAGAAAAGCTTTTCTAATCCTTGTAAAATGCTTGCTTAATGATTCTATTCCACCCTCTTTACTTTTTCCACCAACAATCCAATATATGTTTTCATAAGATAAGATTGCCTTTTCGCTCGACTTGGCATTAGTTGCTTTGCTATCGTTCACGAAAAACACATTTCTTATTTTGCCAAGCAGTTCATTCCTATGCCTCAGTCCTGAAAAGGACTTGATTCCGTTGATAATAGTGTTGCTATCTACTCCAAGTATCTTACATACGGCATATGCGGCTGCTATGTTCTCTGCGTTGGACATTAGGTTTATTTTCACGTCGCTTACTGATAAGCTATGATTCTCTAGTTTTAACGAGATCACAGTGCCTGGGCACTGGAATGACAAAGAGGGTGACATTGAAGCTGAGATTGGAATTTTATTTCCAGTGAATTTGTTGAATATATCAGCGGTAATCTCATTGTCACATCCTATCACAGCAATCTTACTACCGTTTATCAGTTTTAATTTAGCTGCTATGTAATTCTCCATACTTCCATGCCTATCTATGTGATCTGGTGTAATATTGAGCAGTGCTGAAATGTCCACGTTAATTTTATTCATCAACTCCAATTGAAAAGAGGAGAGTTCAATTACATAAATTTCTGCATCTCTTTCTAGATCCAAAACAGGAACGCCTAAATTTCCACCAATAGCTTCTTTTTTCCCTGCAGATTTTAATATGTGCCCTATTAGTGATGTAGTGGTTGATTTACCATTTGTTCCTGTGACGCCTATTACCTTCTGATTTGTAGTTTTAGCTTCAAGAAATAGCTCAATGTCTGATTTTATTTTGCAATCAAATCTCCTTGCAAGTTTTACTATCCAATGTGGCTCTGTTGGCACTCCAGGGCTTAAAACCAATGCACTGATCTCATGCCAATTATATTCCTTGGGATGAATAAAATTACATTTTTTATTCATCATTTTTGCATTTGCTATTTGCTCTTCATGATCATCCCATGCATATATTCTTGCACCACTCTTTATTAGAGCGTTAATGACGGATAAACCAGTTTTACCAAGACCAAAAACCGCGACGTTTTGATTTTTGTATTTGTTTAGTTGCACTGCTAGATAACTTATGCGAACCATTTTATAAAGATATCGTACAAACTACAACAGACTTCTTGCATAGGTCTCAACTGACCTTACCCAGAAAAAGTAGAACCTTTGAAGTGGTTGACTAAAATAGACTATTCGCTAGACTCTGTGGACAAAATTTTAGAGAAGCCAAATGAGAGTCTATACGAAATTTAAAAAGCCCATAAAAACTTCAGAGGTTTTGTCAAAGCGAGAGAAAAGACTTTTAAGCCTCTTATGAGTAACTATTTATCACGCAGTTGATCTATGGATATAATACTACCATTTGATAATTTTTCAGTACATTTTTCACTTTTGTATTCTTTATCAGAGTCGATACTGATTCTGTCAAATATTAAAACATCTCCTGAAATTTTATCACGAAACTCACTAATAGCAAAAAACGGTATAGTAATTCGCTCTTGTTTTCCTTGAAAACTCAAACTGACGCTAAATTTATCCTCAGAAACTTTTAAATCATAGAATTGATGCTGTAATATAATAAGCATTTGAGTAGGGTATGACTTTTTCAAACGATCTGGCATGGTCACACCATTAAAATATGTGAAAAATAATGTTTCTAAGTGAGGGGTAAAACCATTACCTGATATAACATCTAAAGCCTTTTTGATAACTTGAAACTTAACAGAATTAAGCAATTTTTTGTAATCTGTTTGCTCCATACAACTTTCACATACGTAAATTTTTGGGGAACTTCTGTTACCCGGCGTTCCCTGAACCGTGCTTATAGCAATGAAGTTATAGTGCTTAAATTAAGCAGCTATTGCAACATTGTCTTCAGCAGCAAAATTATCGTTTGCATTTAAATTATGAACTCTTAGCGGTGGTGTCTAACCGAGCAAAGCTACCATCTTTACTATGCATGTCGATCCTTATTCGCCCCCATATAAATTAAAAAACATGGTGGAGGCGCCGAGTACTGCCCTCGGGTCCAATACACCTATTACAAGGTAATTTTATTGCTATAGTACACAAAATATACATAGCTATTATATAGCAACATTAAATAAATGTCAAGATATTTGAGCTTCGGTTGATTGATAGCTAAAACAAAATTCAGTAAAAAATTACTTCGCCTGTTTATCCTAAGGTTCACTGCCATTTAGTTGAGGAAAGAATGGTTAAAAACTGAACTAAAAAGTCAGAAATAATTATGGAGAGAAAAGTATCCTTTGGTTATAAAATCGTGGCAGAACAATTGGATCCGGCTATTTTAAGTATTCTAGTCCAGTTAGGAGGCTAATTTACACCACAAATCCAATTGAGGAGCTGCATAGACAGATCAGAAAATTCACTAAAACCAAGGGCTCATTTACTAGCTTGTACAAACAGGTATATTGTGCTATAAAAAAGGCAGAGCAAAAATGGACTACGGCTCTGCCTAATTGGGCTTTAACTATGTCTCAACTTGATATTTTCTTTCCAGATAGATTGAAAATTGAGTTGAACTTAAAAATGCGGTTTGACACACTTTTTTGAACATTCCCACGACAGATACAGCATACGGATACATTTTTTAAGGTAGCCAAGCTATTTTGATGGCAGAAACCTAATGATCCAGGATATACTCCTTTGTTAAGGGAGATTGAGCATTTTCGAATATTTCTTGAGTGCTTCCAGACTCAACAATTCTGCCATTATGAAAGAAAATTACACTATCAGATAACTTTTTAGCTTGCTTCATTGAATGAGTCACCATAATTATAGTAAATCTTAATTTCAGCTCTTGTATAAGATTTTCGATTGCATTGGTTGCCATTGGATCAAGAGCAGAGCACGGTTCATCCATTAATAAAATAGTTGGCTTCACTGCAATTGCGCGAGCGATGCATAGCCTCTGTTGTTGGCCACCGGATAAATTGAGTGCGCTATCTTGCAATCTGTCCTTCAATTCTTCCCATAAACCAACCTTGGTTAAACTATTTTCCACCATCTCATTCAATTTTTGCTTATCCTTCGCCATACCATGCAATTTTGGCCCATAAGCAACATTATCATATATTGATTTTGGAAAAGGATTTGGCTTTTGAAATACCATACCAACTTTTGCTCTAAGTAGTACAACATCCATATCGCGTGAATATATATCACCCAGCCCATCGATATCTAATTCACCAACAGTTTTGCAACCTGGTACATAGTCATTCATACGATTAAAACAACGCAAAAATGTTGATTTACCGCACCCGGATGGTCCGATAAAAGTAGTAACTTTTCTTTTATAAATATTCAAATTTATATCGAATAAAACTTGCTTAGAGCCGTACCAGAGATTTAAATCTTTAACAGAGGCACGTGTATTGCTCATATCACATCCTGCATTGAATAGAGCCCCGGAATTTCTCTTTTATTTTCGTATAGCCATACTGCTGCTTGAACAGCTCCTCTAGCAAATGTTGTGCGATCAATTGCTTTGTGGTTTAGTTCTATCCGTTCATCAGAATTAACAAACATCACGCTGTGATCTCCTATTACTCCTCCTCCACGAGATACTGCAAAACCTATTCCCCCCTTTTTCCTTATGTTTGAACCACTATGTAAATATTGATTGGACTGAAAATCCACTTTTGAAGCGTTAGCAATTGTTTTGCCAAGTTCTATAGCTGTTCCAGATGGGGAATCCTTTTTTAAGTTATGATGCATTTCCCAAATCTCAACGTCATATTCATTACCTAAAAGCTCAGCAGCTTTTTTTACCAATTTCAGCAACACATTAACCCCAACACTCATATTTGCTGACCATAATATTGGAACTTCAGCAGCATACTCTTTTAAATCGACACCTTCTATTCCAGTTGTGCCACTAACCAGCGGTGTTTTAAATTTTACAGCTGCTTTAAGGCAGTCTAACATACATTCTTTAGTTGTAAAATCTATTACAACGTCGGATAACTCAAATATGCCACTAATAGAACTTGTAACCTTGATTCCTAGATTGGCTATAATTGGTCCAATATCTGAATCTATGTACTTACTGCCTGAACGGGCAACAGCACCTGCTATTTCCACTTTGGTATTTGTAATTAATTCATTGAGTATTTTCTTGCCCATTTTGCCTAAGCAGCCTATTACTCCAACTCTGATTTTCATAAAGCTTTCTAGCGTTTATTAAGAATATTAGGCCTTTTTTTAAGCTCTGTCACTTCTGATCTATATTCTATAGCTAAGGTTTACCTATAATTCAAAATGAATACACATCTTATTGAGCTCTATATTACGTCAATAAGGTACAAATTTTCCTCAAAAAACTCACCTCAACCTGGTCAAAATTTTCCTTAAAAGACAAATACAGAAAAACAAGAATATAAACTTTGAGTGCACTAAATTTGCTCATTTTCCCTTAACTTGACGCGCATGCTTTTTTGAACATTCCCAATTGAGGTTAAAATAATTGCTTAGCAAATAATAGGTTTCATGTAATGGTAACCCTATAACGGAAGAGTAGGAGCCGCGTAAGAACAATACGAACATTCCAGCAAGGCCTTGTATATTGCATCCCCCTGCCCTATTTTTCCACTCTTCTGATGCTAAATAATACTTAATTTCTTGTTCACTGAGACGTTTAAATTTCACTATTGTAACCACAGTTCTAATATGCTGTTTAGATTGATCGGGAGTTAATAGACACACACTGGTGTATACTCTATGCCTTCTTCCTGATAACAAGCGGATGCATTTTTCTGCTTGCTCAACGTTTTCAGCTTTGAGCAATATCCTTCTACCACAAGCAACAACTGTATCAACACCAAGCACAAAGTAATTTGGATTTGAACTTTGTATTTTCTCAGCTTTACTTTTTGCCATACGGATTGAGTAATCCTTCGGAAGTTCCTTTTTTAAAGGGGCTTCATCTATATCTGCTGGCAAAATTAAACCTGGCTCAATGTTTATTTGTTTTAGTAAAGCTATACGCCTTTTCGATGATGAAGCAAGAATAAGATTATTTAGAGATCGTTCTGTCACTTGTACCTTTAAGCCTTCTAATGATCCTACCCTTTCTCGCATTCCTATCGTAAATGCTCATCTCAACTAACACCCTATCCCCTATAATGATGCGTATTTTACTTCTTCTCACTTTCCCTGATACATGACAGATAATCTCATGTTCATTGTCCAGTTTCACTCTAAATTCTGCTGCAGGTAGTAAAGCAGTTACTGCCCCTTCCACTTCAAAAATTGTTTTCGATTTCTCGTCTTTTATCATATGTTATATTATAATTTAATAATCTTTTTTAGTCTACTATAGATTTTAAATTATTATCAACACAAAAGACCTTTTGCGCCCCACTTAAGTTGCAACTTAACCCCAACCATCTTCACAATAATGCCTCCCTACATCTACTCTCTGCTACCTTCTCAGTAGAACTTATAGGACTTATGTTGAAAGATAAATCATTATCACAATTCTCCTCATCGCTATAATATGTGCTACCAAGGCTGAAAGATCCGGATAATTTTCTCTTCTTTCGTGGAACATTATCAGGCTCATTGAAAATGTCTCCCGTTAGAGTATAATATTTTTTTGCATGATCACTGGAGACCTTGTCCTCTCTTGATTTATCATTAGGTGGATAAATTTCTTCACTTAACTCTTCTACTTGATCACGAAAAAACTCTTTTTCACTGTTTTGTAATTCGCTCTTCAGATCTTCAACTTCCCAAACTTTGTTTCCAATGATTTCACTCCGTTCATTAAATTCCTCTTCCAATCCATCAACATGATCTTCGTGCTCTCTATTCATGGATTCTAATGTTGATGCTACATACTTTTTTAACTCATCGCGCCTATTTTCTGACTTTCCAACTTTCCATTTTAGTTCGTCTATCTCTTGTTCATAAGATTCCTGTTGTGCTTTATGCTCATTTTCCAACCCTTGTATTTGACGTTTTAAATTGCTTATAAACTGCTCCTTTTCCTCCATTATGTGTACTACTTGGTCTATCCATTCTTCAAATTCTTTTAATTTGTCTTCTGATTCCTTCTTTCCTGCATTAACAATTTTCAGCTTGTCCTCTAGCTTTCTTTTTTCTTCATGCACACTTTTAAATTCTTTCTCATTCCTCTTCAGGTCTTCTTTAAGCTGCGTTAACTCCTTGCACATCGCATCTCTTTCTGCCTTGAATCCTCGTTCCTTTTTTTCAAGTTTATCTTGTAAATCACTAGTCTGTTTTTCTAAGGCTTTAATTCTTTGCTCAGCTTCTGCAAGTTCCTGATTCGCTCTTTTCTTTTCTGTTTTAGCACTTTCTAGCTCATTGCTTAATGCTTGGTTTTCTTCTTTCGATTCTGATAACTCCTTTTGCAAACCTAATACTTGTTCTGAAAGTTGTTTTTGGTTTCCATTCATCTCCTTATTAGAGCGTTCTAACTGATCAAACTTGTCCTCTAAATCAGACTTTTCTTTCTGCACTTGACTTAGTCCTTTTTTCAATTCCTTTAATTCACTTTTTAACTTTTCCTTTCCTGCATTAGCAACTTCCAGCTTTTGCCTTAGCTTTCCTTTTGCTTCATATACACTTTTAAGTTCTTGTGCTTTCCCTTGTAGCTCTGCTAACGCACTTGCTAACTTTTCATCTTTTTGTGCCAGTTCAGCTTGCAATTTTGTGTTTTTTTGCTCTTCTTTTCCAAACCTGCCCTGTAAATCGCTATTCTGCCTCTCTAATTCTTCAATTCTTTGCTTAGCTTTTTCAGACTCACTTTGTAAATCGCTATTTTGTTTCTCCAACTCTACAATTGTCTGCTTAGCTCTTCCAGGCTCGTTTTGTAAATTGGTTATTTGTTGTAAATCAATTTCTGTTTGAGTTTCAGTGTGTTGTAAATCAATTTCCGTTTGAGTTCCAGTTTCAGCTTGCTGTGAGTCAATTTCTGTCTGAGTTGCAATCTGTTGTAAATTGACTTCCGTTTGAGTTTCGGTTTGTTGTGAATTAATTTCTGTCTGAGTTGCAATCTGTTGTAATTTAACTTCTGTTTGAGTTGATATATTGCTATTAATAGAAAGAGAAGGAAGGCTATTAATAGCATTAACTTTAGGGTCTAACTTCCCCTCTGGTTCCTTATCTTGATAAGCCACTATAGATTCATTTTGCAAATTAATAGGCACAACATCAGCAGCCTTACCCTTTTCTAGTGATTTCATTACAGCATCATGTAAGGAGAAACCTTGAATATATAATTCATCGTTTTGCTTTATCAATTCTAAGATCTCCTCCGATAGCACAAAATCTTTATCATTAAATTTTAGTATTTCAGTTATGCCATTGCTACTTATATTCATAATCATAGTACAAATTGAAACATTCCCGAACTCATCCTTTACAGGCCAAGTGCTTGTCATTTCATAATCTGCGCCCTCTTTAAATTTATAATGTCTTTTCTTACCTTCTCGATGAGCGTGTATTTCATGTTTTTTATTGCAATAGATATTCAGCTCTTTAATATCTTTCTCTTGCTGTAAAATATCACTAATCCTGGTTGGTTCACTCTTATCGTAATGAATAAGGTTAACATTCAAAACCCTATCAGCGTTGTTAATTTTTGTATAGTAAGCTTGAAGCTTTACTCCCTTCTTAAAATACTTACTTGCAGCTCTTTTTCCCTGCTCTGCTAATTCTACGCATTTATCTATATCTTCCTTAAAGCTCTTACCGGCAGATTCTGTTGCTGTTTTATCTATACAAATTTGTTTAAAATCCTCATCTGTTAAGTCTCTTAACAGATCGTGAAATTCCCACTCATCTTGATCTCTTAGAGCAGCGAAGTTGCTTTTCTCTTTCAGCTTTGCTAAGAACAACTCTTTTTTCTGCGTCAAAACATCCACTAGCATAACACACCTCCTTCACTACATTCATATTATACTAATTAGTATATATATTTTTTAAAAACAATCAGGCTATTAAAGTTCGTTCTACACCAACTTTTATGATTAACTTAGCTGTGTTGAAAATAACTGCAAGTGTTGAGCTTGATTTTCTGCCTTTCATTGTACACTACTCACTATAAGTTTACAATAATATCTTATATGATAGACTTAGTATTCGAAGTTATGCAAGTACTTTTTTTATTGGATAAGAGTTAATAAGATACAAAGACGTTTTTAGGAAATTTAAAGTCTTTAAGCTCAGTAATATCCTCTCTCTTTGGACTAGTTGAAATTAGATTAATTGGTACACCTATTAATTTTTCTAACCTGTCTATATATTTTATTAAATTGATAGGTAATGCTTCAATCGACCTTTTCCCTTGAGTGTTTTCTTTCCAGCCAGGAAACTCTTCATATATTGGCTCTAATTCCTCTTGTATTGAATGTGATGCGGGTAAATAATCATACATTTTTCCGCTATACTTGTAACCAGTGCATATTTTAATTGTATCAAAAGAATCAAGAACATCTAATTTGGTTAATACAACACTTGAAACTCCAGAGAGTTGAACAGCCTGGCACACTAAAACTGCATCAAACCATCCGCAGCGCCTTCTTCTATTGCTCACTGTTCCAAGTTCCTTGCCTATAGTAAATAAGCTATCCCCCACTTCGTTCTTTTGCTCAGTAGGAAATGGACCATTGCCCACTCTGGTTATATAAGCTTTTGCCACACCAATAATGTAAGCATTGGATGCTAATCCTGAGCCTGTTATTGCTTGCGACGCTACAGTATTACTTGAAGTAACAAAAGGGCAAGTTCCGTGGTCAATATCTAAAAATGTGCCTTGGGCGCCTTCAAATATTATTTTCTTACCTTCTTTCATAAAGTCATTTAATATCTTCCACACAGGTTTTTTATATGAAAGAATTTTTTCTGAAATCTCTTGAATTTCCTTTAATATTTCTTCTTTTTTAACCACCCGGTAGTTAAGGCCTTTCCTGATAGCATTATGGTAATTCAAAAGAGTATCTACCCTTTTATTGAGCTCATCTGCGTTTTCTAAGTCACAAAGGCGTATAGCTCTCCTTCCAACTTTATCTTCATAACATGGTCCTATCCCTTTGTTTGTTGTACCAATTTTGCGATTTCCGTTTAAGTCTTCAAATAGCTTTTCCTTGTCCTTATGTACGCTAAGTATCAATGGGCAGCTTTCAGATACCATCAAGTTGTTATGGTTTACGTCCATCCCTTTAACTTTCAATGACTCTATTTCTGAGATTAGGGCATGTGAATCGAGAGCAACACCGTTTCCTATGATAGATATTTTGCCTGGCCTCAAAACAGCGGAGGGCAGTAAATTTAATTTATAAACCTCATCATCTATTACTATAGTGTGCCCTGCATTATTTCCTCCCTGAAATCTCACAACTACATCTGCATTCTCAGAAAGATAATCTACTATTTTACCCTTGCCTTCGTCACCCCATTGCAGACCAACAATTACAATGTTATTCATCATTATTTTCTAAATTAATACATAAATATTAATGCAGTACGCTATAAATGGAAAGAGAAATCTACGACTTTCCTGCACCTCTTAAATAAAGAAATATACTGTCGATTTTCTTAATATATTACCAAATTATTCATCATTATATGGTACAACTTACAGAATATTTATAGCAAGGTGTTGATTATGAAAGAGGCAAAGAAGAGTCCAGTAGTTAGATTAAAGGCCACAGCTAAAGAATTCAATTTTAGTAAATTAAAAGCAGGTCAAGATAATAAATTAGCAAATTCCGGTGAAACAATGTTCTTAGATTTTCAAAGGATGAATTTTATTATGAACGGAAAAGAAATAGATAAAAATCTTATTATTGCATTTAAGGAAGGAGCTAAGCACCGCAGAAGCGAACTTTTTAATAGTGATGATATATATAATGACGAAATATTTAACAAAAAAGGAACAAGAGAAATAGATACGGATCGTGGCAAAGCTTTTGTTGCTTCAGTACTCGAAGATATTGAGAAAGAGCTTGTAAGTGACGCATTGGGTGAGCTGTGGAAAAATCACTGCGAAGATCCCAAAACTACTGATCATCAAAAAACTGATTCATATAAGAAAGAATTTGAAGAATTTTACAATGCTGGCCAAAGGTATATCCATCTATTACCAACAGAGAAAGATGAAAACAAGGATTACCGTTCCTTTGCAAAAGAAGTTTTCAAAAAAATGGTCAGATACGCTGGGGCAGAAGTTCCAAGTGATGCTATTTTAGAAGAGCTAGTTACCAATTGTAATCAAGCAGGGTATGAGGCTGCTCCATTTATACAAACCCAACTTGCACTTGGACAGTCGTTCATAGTAGAAAATCCTAAAAAAGTAATAAACATTGATTGTGCTAACCAAAATAATGTGAGAATTAGATCTGATATGAGGCTACCAATACTCTCTGTTAAAAATCAAGTTATGCATGGCGATAAGATATGTAATCTGTCTAGTTCATTAGAATTCACACTTGAATCTCAAGATGGCAAAGATGGTATAATATGTAAAGAGGGTAAATTATCACTCACTATTCCTGAAGAGTTAAAAAATTATAAAGATAATGGCAAGAGCTTGTTTGACATTATTAAAGAATATTTCCAGAAATTCTGTGCAAAATTAGGATTTAAACCTGAGACAAAAATACAAATAGAGCATGGCTTCGGTAACTATTTAGATGGTACAATATCAACCACAGGATCAGATGCAAATGAAGAATTTATCAATCTTCTAAGCGAAAATCTCAGAGAGAGGTTATTGGGGTCAGGAGTTGCTCTAGAAGATGAAGATGTTGATGATATTGTTGAAGTCAGAGTATCTACCGTTATAGATCTATTAAGTGATTATGCTAAATTGGAAGATAATAAAGAACACAGAGAGTTATTAATAAGTAAAGTAGCAGATAATTTAGGACTTTCCACTCAAGATAAAACAGCACCAGAAGTATTAGGCTCTTTACCTTCTTTGATAAAAGGTCAGGTTAATCATAATCAAGTGCAGTCTGTTGTAAATACTTTTATTAAGTTAATTATTGAAGGGAAAAGCGAAGTATACAAAAAAGGAGGAGCGATTAATGCAATTGATGCAATTCATAAGGAGATAGATAAGGCAATTGTTGAGCAAGAAAAAAAAGCAACCAACAAACAAGAGATAGAAAATGATAAATGGACAGATAGAATCAAAAAACAGAAATTATTTGTGGAATCACATGAACATCTACCTTAAAGATACTAGTAGGCTCTTTAAATATTTTAGAGTTCATGGTTACAACGGTTGCTATTTTACAGTGCATCTCACAACACTTTCTTCAAAAATATACATGTTAACATACCCTGGACGTACAAGATCACACTTATACCCAAGCTTTTCATAAAATACTTTCGCTTTTTGAAAATTCATGGTTGCAACGGTTGCTATTTTACAGTGCATCTCACGACCATAATCATGAACTTCTTCCATTAGCTGCTTTCCCATACCTTTTCTTCTATAATCAGCAAAGCAAGTCAGTGTAAATTGAACCATAGATAACAAAACCGCTACAACCTGCAATAATTTGTTCAGTATCATCGCGAATAAAAAAAGCAAATGGGTTACACGTACCTTTATCAACGGTTTCTTCATTGATCTTTTTGAGTAGGAATTCAATGTCTTTGCTACTTGGTGATGTGGTGTGTTCTATTTTCATCTCTCGGCCTAATACCGCATACTGATTTCTCTCTTTATCTTATATAAATTAATTAAGTAAAGTGAATACAGTATCCACACTACTAAAAAAAATGTGGCACAAAACATAAACATTGCAACCAGTGGCAACAGCAGGGAACTTTCTATTGCTATTCCACCTTTTCTCAAAATACTTGCTGGCTGATGGAGAGTGGACCATAAATTCACGGAAAATTTTACTATAGGAATATTTATAGCACTAAAGATGGCAAATACTGCTGCTGATTTTTCTGCCCTCGCTTCATTATCAAAAGCGCTCCACAATGAAAGGTAGCCAACATATAGGAAAAGTAAAATCAGCATTGAAGTAAGTCTTGCATCCCATACCCACCAAGTGCCCCAGGTTCCTTTTCCCCAGATGCTGCCTGTGATTAAACATATTGCCGAAAAGACTGTCCCTGCAGGAGCAGCAGCATGTGCCAAGACACTAGCAATGCTATTGTTCCATACCAATGAAATGAAACTGAGTGATGCAATTAATCCATATATTCCAAGAGCAAGCCATGCAGAAGGCACATGAATGTACATGATTCGTACAATTTCTCCTTGTTTATCATCTTCTGGAGAGAAGAATAACGCCAAAGACATTCCAATTAAAAAACATGCGAAACAAATAACCCCAAGCCAAGGTAGAGCTTTCTTAGAAAAATAAGAGAAATTTGTAGGCTTTAATAAAAACATTCGTTTTGAGAATAATTGTGTTAAGAATTTACCAATTAGTTTGAGTTTTATCAACAGGATAGTTTTTCTATATTTACGTAGGTCAACAAATTAGCATAATTTCAGTAGCAGATTGCTAGCCATTATTTTTAGTATAACACTATATAAAACATGACCATTAAAAAGCTTAATCTACACTTAGTATCAGATTCAAGTGGTGAAACTGTTATATCAGTTGCAAAATCAGCTCTGAAACACTTTCGTTCTATAGAAACGATCGAATATGTTTGGTCTTTTGTGAAAAAAGAGGAGCAGATTGACAAAATTCTGGAGGAAATTAATAGGAAAAGTGATGAGCATAATTTTGTTATATGCACTATTACTGATGATGAGCTAAGAAAATATTTAAAAGATAACTGTATAAAGTTGAAAATTCCCTATAGAGCAATATTATCACATATTATTAGAGAAATTTCATCCTATCTTGAAATTGAAAAAGACGAAAAGCTTGACTTGCATACTGAGATAAATAACGAATATTTTCAGCGCATTGAGGCAATAAACTACACTATTAATCATGATGATGGACAAAATATTCAAGATATTGATAAAGCAGATATAATTTTGGTTGGAGTTTCACGCACATCAAAATCTCCCACCAGTACGTATTTAGCTTACCGAGGCTATAAAGTTGCAAATATTCCTTTTGTTAGTGGAGTACCCTTTTATGTCGACTTAGCAAAATTAGAAAATAAACTGACAATAGGGGTAACAATAGACGTAAGTAGGCTAATAGAAATACGCAAAAATAGACTTACTTCAATTAACAACGAAGATAATAGTATATATGCTGATCCTGAAAAAGTAGAAAAGGAAATTAAAGAAGCAGAGGAACTATTTAAGCAGAATAACTGGCCAATTATTGATGTCACGCAAAAGTCAATCGAAGAAGTATCAGCAACAATTATACAGTATTTTAATAAAATGTTATCAATTGACTAACTCTTGATAAGTGATTATAATGTAAAGTAATTTAATTCTTACTATAGATATGAAAGTCAAAAGTTCGCTAAAATCTCATCGCAACAGAGATAAAAATTGTAAAGTTGTGAAAAGGGGTGGTAAGATTTACATTATAAATAAGGTAAAGCCAAGGTGTAAAGCGCGTCAAGGTTCTTAGCTTTCTGCTCACCTTTTCATGTTATATATTTCTTGTATGTGAAAGTACGGTGCTTATATCTAAAAAGAAGCAAAAGTTACTGTGTTTAAGCGCAGCCTTACTCATTTCTTCCCTTACATTATATTTCAGCATTAGCACAATTACAGGTAAACGTGGCTTATTGACGCTAATAGACTTAAAAAAAGAAATCGAGTACAATAAACTTTTGCTAAAGGATGTCTCTTCTGAAAAGAAAAAATTGGACAACAAAGTATTCGGCTTATATGAAAAAAGCTTAGATTTAGATCTGCTTGATGAGCAAGCAAAAAATGCTTTAGGTTATGTGAACCCTAATGAACTTATGGTTGTTCTTGACGTGGAATAGCAGTAGACTTCTTGCGTTACCTTCGTCATCCCAGTAGTTGATACTGCCCTCCTTTGTCATTCGAGTAGCTCCTTTCTCGTCATTCCAGTTCCCCTATGATGTCATTCCAGCGCCTCCTTCTCCTGTCATCCTAGCGCCTTGACTACTTGGATCCAGAAAACTTAACTTTACACCAGGTAATAAGAACTAGATCCCAGCGTCACGCGCTGGAATGACAAAAAAGAGTGGGCTTTCATGTGGTTATGCAAGCAGTCTAGTGTAAATCCAAGTTTTATCTACCACTTGAATTTTTGATCAAAAAGGAACAAGTTTAGTAAAAAATAATGATATTATTAGTGGAACATAAAACAGTCCCACTGCAGTACTGATTAAAAGCAACAGAGTAGCTTTATCTGGTTGATAATTCAAAATATTAGCAAGTATTATACTGGACCCAGAAATTGGAATAATAGCTAGCAACATCAGTGCTTTATATATGCTCTCATCGTATATACCTATAACATGCTTGTCTAAAAGGACGATTCCTAAAACAAACAGTGGCCAGAATACGTACTTTGCTGTAATAGTGATCAAAGCAAGCTTCCAATCTATTTTAAAGCTTGTAATATTCGCAATGCTCACTCCAAGTAGCACCATTCCTAATGTGACAAATGTACTTCTAATATTCATCATAACATCTGTTAAAAAAGTAGGTATTTGTATATCGTATATACTTAAAAAGAAGCCCAGAACCATCGCATAAAGCGAAGGAAGTTTGAACAACTTTAATATGCATTCTTTTGCGGTATAAATACCATTTGCGGCTATGTAAAATCCTAAGCTATTTTCAAACAACGCCATTCCTATATAACAAACAACATATTCAGATACTGAATCTTCATCAAATAAAGCCATGGCAATCGGCAGGCCAAAATAACCCATACTTGTGCTGCCCGAGCTAAATGCTAATATGTTTCTCGTGTTATCCTTAAATAAAAAAGAAGAAAGATAATACACTGATAAGGACATAGTGCTACCTATAAACCATATCAAAATCGGCAGAGAAATTACTTTTAAATTAACTTCTGTATGAGAGACTCCATATAAAATCACTATTGGATTAGCTATATAAAAGAGTATTTGAGATATAGTGTTTCTATCAATTTTAAGACATTTTCCTGCTAAATAACCAATAAATATTGTAATATAAATAGGTAATATTTTTAGAAAAAGAGTAAAGAACATATTAGCCTATTGTGATGTTTTTGATTGATAAAATGACATTAGATCTTAGGATATTGTAAAAGTAAACAAAATTTATTTTCCAATTTATCCAACTCATAGTTAATTAAAAAAGATTCACTTAGTGCCAAAATTTGTTTTTACATAGGACTTAAGAATGACATTTTTATGATAAAATTATGTTAAGTTTCTGTAAAGCTTCTTGCATATTTTTGAATAATGACATATTTACTAAAAATTAAACTGCTTGTAGCAATTTAGACGGACTGTTGAAAAAACACTCATCTTGAGTGGTTCTCAGGAATTCTTGCCTTGATCATTAAGATTGTACCATTGCTTTCCCTAATTTTTTTAAATCCAACTTTTTCGTAAACACGGATTGCACGAACATTTGCTGTATCTGGGTCAACAAAAGCATTTTCAGAAACTTTAAAGACAAATTCGTTTAAAAATATATTCAAAGCTTGAGGACCAATGCCTTTGCCCACATAATCCAGCTCTCCGATATACCAGTCTATAGCAGCACAGCTTTCTGGAAGCTCAGAAGTATCGTAGCCCTGCTCAGGTGGAAAATCATGTTTGTTATAGTATTGAATATAACCAATATCAACTCCGTCACAATTAATAATGAATGCATGCATTGGTTTTTCAATAATTTGTGTCTTAAGTTTTAAACGTTTGAATCCTTTGATATAATTGCTATATTTTTTCTCAATTAACTCTGGTGTCCAATTTATATCCGCATCCCACCATAGCTTTACGTGAGGTGTTTCTAACCATTTTAATAACAGTAAAAAATGTTCTTCTTTCAACGCTTTAAATGTGATATTTTTATTCATTAATTGAAAATCTCAAATGTTACTACCATTTCTGTTAATCCTGTCTCTAATTGCCAAGTTCATTGAGATTGACATTTCTGTACCTAGTTTTCCTGATATGGTGCGCTATTTTAACGTATCAGAAGGAACAATTCAATTAACTATTGCTTATAATTTTTTAGGCTTTTGCATAGGAGGGTTGTTTTTTGGTCCATTGTCTGAATGCTATGGCAGAAGGAGAATTATGATCATAGGTAACACTTTGTTATTAATCGGCGCTGTTGGTTGTATTTTTGCACCGTCGATTTTTTGGCTTTTAATCTCTCGCTTTGTTCAGGGCATTGGTGTTAGCACATCTGTAGTTGTGTTTGCAATCGTTGCAGACAGCTACAAAGGCGACGAAGCGGTGAAATTTATTGGAATCATGAATTCTGTTCTTACAGTTGTCATGGCAATTGCGCCAGTGTTAGGCAGTTTCATCAATGAAATTGTAGGATGGCGTGGTAATTATGCAACTGTTGCAATACTTTGTTTGATCTCTTGGGTTTTGCTGCTTTTAGCATTACCAGAAACAAAAAAGGACCGCGATATTTTCAGTTTGAAAAAAATGATGAAAGATTACAGAAAACTACTATCTAGTCCGAGGTTTGTTACGTTGTCTTTGATGTCAAGCCTCTTTTCTGCTGCGTATATGTCATTCATTACTTGTGGACCTTTTCTGTATATGAAGACTTTTGGTTTATCTAGCACTATTTATGCACTACATCAAGGTGCAATAGTTGGGTGCTTCTCACTCATCAGTCTATTTGCTGGCAAAATCTTGCAGAAACTTGGAGCAATAAAGTGTGTAATTTCTGGTACGAGCGTGGTTGCTATTGGGTCTCTATTGCTTGTAATATTCAGTATAATTGTACCCCACTCTTTCTACTTAGTAACACTGTCTATGATTATTTTTTCTATCGGTTGTGCAACTTTCCAGCCAGTGATTTTTAATGCATCAATAAATGTTTTCCCTGAAATTAAAGGCACAGCTTCTTCTGCAGTTTCATTTATTAGAGCTTTTATCATGGCTATTTTTATCGGCTTAACAAGCTACGTTTACAATGGTCAGGCAATCAGTGTAGCTGTTCTTGTTTTATCCGCGATAGTACTAGAACTTGTTTTTACTGTCTATCTATTGCGTTTAAAAGATCCTATGTAATTAATAAAGATATTCCATTGTAGGCTGCTAACTTTCCCCGGCCAATCTTTCTGCTTCATTACGTGAGATTAGTGCCTCAATAAATTCATCTAGTTCACCTTCTTTTATAATCTGCTCTAGCCGATGTGAAGTTAGATTAATTCTGTGGTCTGTTATTCTTGATTGTGGAAAATTATATGTTCTTATGCGCTCGGAACGATCACCAGAGCCAATCTGACTTTTCCTCATTGTTGACCTTTCCATTTCTTTTTTTTGTCTTTCAATTTCGTATAGCCTTGCCCTCAATACTTTGAGCGCTTTAGCTTTATTTTTGTGCTGCGATTTTTCATCTTGCTGTATCACAACTATCCCTGTTGGCAAGTGGGTGAACCTTACTGCGCTGTCAGTTGTATTCACTGATTTCCCTCCAGGACCACTGGATCTATAAACATCTATTCGTAAGTCTTTTTCTTCTATTTTAAAGTCAACTTCTTCTACTTCAGGTAATATCGCAACAGTAGCGGCAGAGGTATGCAACCTTCCTGAGGATTCAGTTTCTGGCACTCTCTGTACTCTGTGCACCCCTGATTCAAATTTCAACCTTGCAAAAACTTCTGTTCCATTAATGAGTGCAGAAGCTTCCTTATAGCCACCTATACCTGTATTAGAAATGCTTATTGGCTCGAACTTCCAATTTCTTCTTTCTGCATATTTTTGATACATACGAAATAACATTGCTGCAAATAATGCTGCTTCTTCTCCGCCTGTGCCTGCTCTAATTTCTAATATTGCATTTCTTGAGTCATCTTCATCTTTGGGCAATAATGCTAACTTTAATTTTGCTTTTATTTTTGGTAATAATCCCTTGTGCTTTTCGAAAAATTCTTCTTTTGCTAACTCTTTTATATCACCTTCGCTGTTTTCATCTTTCATTATTTCTTCTAAGTCTGAAATTTCCTCTTTCAGCGTGTTATATTCATCAATTATCTTGATTATTGGCCTGAGCTCAGAGTATTCCTTTGAAAGGGTAATGAATTCTTTTTGACTTAAATTGGTAGGATTTTCCAAATTCCTCTCTATATCATTAAATTTTTTCTTTAAGTCTTGTAAATTATTTTCCATATCCATATAGCACAGATCTAGCTAAGTAATATATACTGAAATAAAAAATTTCTTATATCAAGCAATAACACTATAATATACCTACTACCTTCTAGTTGAATATAATGGCAAAACAGATAACATCAAACTGCAATTTCATATTTGGAGCTTCGAACATAAAATCATTACCAAATGAGTCGGCTCCAGAGATTGCGTTTGCTGGTAGATCAAATGTAGGAAAATCCAGTCTGATCAACTTACTGATAAACAGCAAAAAAGCTGCCAGAGTTTCCTCTAAACCTGGATGCACTAGACAAATAAATTTTTACTCTATGTACGATGATAAGTTCAGACTTGTTGATCTACCAGGGTATGGCTACTCTCATGCAGGCAAGGAGGAAATTATACAATATTTAAACTTAATTGAGTATTATCTAATTCAAAGAGAAAATCTAAGAAGAGTGTTTGTGTTGATAGATAGCAAGGAAGGATTAAAAGAAATAGACAAAGACTTCATTTATTGGTTAATATATAATAACATTAACTTTAACATTGTGCTAACAAAAATAGATAAAGTAAGTCAAAAAAGCTTAGGTGCTGTTATAGAAGATATTCAAAAATGGATTAATAATGAGAATGTGTCAATTCATCAAATGAGCATCCGTGTTAAGCATAAAATAACCAAGGTAAGAGATGAGTTTTTCAAGTTTACAAGATAAAAAAATGAAGAGTAGTGAATTTTTAAAGGGTGAGGTATCATTTGAACAAAAAGCAGAAATATTACTTGAAGTGCTATCTAACATACCTAGCTTTGTAGGCGAGACTTTTGTCATTAAATGCGGTGGTACAATAATCTTAGATGAAACACTATTTAATACTTTTGTGCATAATGTTGTCTTGTTGAAGCAGCTTGGTATAAATCCGGTAATAATTCATGACGGACAATATGAAATTAACTCAGTGTTAAAAATGCTGGATATGAACAGTAAGTTTGTGAATGGTATCAGACTTACAGACAAAGACACTATGAAAATCATTGAAATGGCACTGTGTGGTTCAGTTAATAAAAAAATTGTTCAGTATATAAATTCTGCTGGTGGTTCAGCTATTGGATTATGTGGAAAAGATGGTAACTTAATTAAAGCCGAAAAAATAACCGCTACGCTTAGAGAAGATAGATCAAATAATATCGAAAAGATATTAGACATGGGGTTCATCGGTAGACCCACTGAAATCAATCCTGATATATTATTTTTTATTGAAGAATCAGATTTTATACCAGTTATTGCACCAATTGGTCATGGAAAAGATGGGGAAACATATCATATCGATGCCGATAGCACTGCAAGCGCAATTGCAATTGCAGGTTCTGCATCTAAAATGATAATCTTGAGTGACACAGATGAAGAAATAGATAAAATTGGTAGCAGGAAGATATCTGTTAAAAATTTAAATGCATCGATTGATTGTGGGAAAATTAAAGGGGAAAAATTTATTGAAAGGCTTATGGCATACGTTAAAATGACGGAGGAATGTGCTGGAGTTGTTCACATAGTTGATGGTAGAATACCTAACATTATGCTTGATTTATTTACTGAAAATAATTCAAGCATATCGATTGTGAGTGATTTATAGCTATACTGCTTACAACTGTACGAATAGCAAGAGGGTGTCATCCAAGTAGCTGACACTGGTTTACTTTATGATGATGTCATGAAAGTAGTTGACACTGAGATCCAGAAGACTTAATTTCAACCAAATAATAAAGGCTAGATCCCAGTGTCAGCTACTTGGATGACAAAAAAAGGAGCACTGGAATGACAAGAGGAGGGGACTTGGATGACAGGAGGCAATGCAACCTTATTAAAGACTTAATTTCAACCCAGCCAAGAGCACGTAACCGGAGTTGTTATTTTCTATTTTAGGCTCTTTTGTACTAAATTTTACAATATCGAAATAGTATGAAGTGCCCATAAAAAATGAATATTCAAGACTTAAAGCATATGATGTTAACTCGTTTGTACCTCTGCCTGCAATATTCCTGCCACTACTAAAATATGTTAAGCTCGATTTGTAAGAATCAGAATGGTAAGCGATACCTGCATTCATATAATACGTATTATTTATTTCAGGATTACGCCTCTCACCAGATTCACCACCATTACCATACGAAAAAATGCAATCAAGATCGAACAATTTTAGCTTCAAACCAAAATTCCAGTGCAGTAATTGATTGCGACATTCATAATTTTTAGAAGTTCCACCTGAGCAATTAGTTAAATTTTCTCTTGCAAATTCACCAGTTAAGGCAGTAGTAAAACCTATATCATCTGACAAGCTGTTTTTATAGGAAAGGCCAGCAGCAATTAAATTGCTGTACTGTAAGTTATTTTTTCCTGGAACATAACTGAATCCGAGTTGAAAGTTATAGATTTCAGGGGAGATGTAGTTAATTGATGATTGTTTTAACCCTAGTTCGAGTTCATTATAATCGCTATAAATATTGGGCTTGACCCAGAACACCTTGTCTTGATCATATCCAGGGTCACCATCTTTTTTATGATCACCGCGCAAATTTGCATAGTTTGTCCAATGACCATTTACTCCTCCAGCAGCTGCATAAATTTTTGAAGTGTTAATTAACATGCTCTGACTAACTAAACTTCTTTTACCATATTCAATTGATCCAAGTCCCTGATTTTTAATGATGAAATACCCTTCCTCCATGTCTAACTTTTCTCTGTCTAACGCTTTTAGGTTTTCAATACCAGAAACTCCTACCTTAACATTAAACCCCATTTGAGTACTTGGATAAACTTGCTGTAGATAAAGAAAGCGCAAGTATGAATAACTTGAAGTTTTATCCTTAGCCTTAGCATTGAAAGAATCTCTGTTGAAGGCGTAGCCGAATCTCAAATCTATTTTTCCGTCTAGTTCTACATAAAGTATTTCCTTATCCAGAATTGTTCTAGAGCTAGCACTATTCTGTGAAAATAATAACGAAAGAAGTGCTACCAGGTAGTATCTTAACTTCATAAATAAACTTAAATTTTTGTAAAAATTTAAGTTTAAACTCAATATAGATAAAAAACAACTTTTCAGATGGCGCCACTGGTAGATTTTGCTGCCCGTTTTTGAGCTATATCTCCATAAATTATTGATACACTTGGTAATTTTCGCTTTAATAACTGCTTATTAATGGCAGAATGTATACGATTAATTATTTTAGATGTACTTTTTACATCGCAGTTAATCAAAACAAAAAGTACTTTATTCTCATCAATATACCCTAGAAAATCATCACTACGGCAATTTTTATAAAAATGTTCTATGATAACTTTCAGTGCATTATTTGTCTCACTACAGCTACTATTTAAGCCAATCACTCCTATAGCTGCATTAATTTGATGTTGAAAGGCAAAATTTAATATAACGTATAACTCTAGAATAGTGGACTCATTGCCCGGTATATCGAATAAGTCATGGTTTTTATATTTTTTACCCATTAGATATTTATCTCTAAAGATTCCTAGTTTATGGGACAAACTGATATCACGTATTAATAGCTCATAATTTATTTTATTACTGGCAAATTGTGCAGTGCGGAAAACTTTTACTTTTGTCCTGATATCTTCTCCTTTAGCATCAGTTAAGGAAAAATCTATCACTTTAGGTAATATATCAAGTAAATCGTGCCCATTTTCGGTATACTCTAAATAATTCTTCATGTCGTCAGCTGCTCTTGCACTTAAAATATTGATTAACGGCTTATTAAGTAAATTCCCTTCCTCGTATTTTAACAAATTCCTTGCGGCTTGATTGAGCCCTAAAATTAACACGTTTTTTTTCTTATTATCCTGACAAACAGATACCACAGCATCATCTTTTCTTCTTGCAGTTATGAAATCATCCATACTTTCATTCTATACAGCGTATTTATAAGTATAATAAGATTATATTAAGATTTACTTACTTATTAATATGCTTAATTGGGTATAGGCAAAATGTCATATGGGATGGCTTTGTTGTAGAAGAATCAAGATTACTGTTTATAGACTTCAAGTTACTGCAAAAAATATTTTAAAACATAGTGATATCTTGACTTTACCTAGTTAATATTCCAAATTATAAAAAAACAGATAGTTCTATGACGACAAGTCTATTACAAGGCAAAAAGGGATTAATAACCGGAATAATAAATAAGAGATCAATAGCATACGGTATAGCAAAAACTCTCTCAGAGCACGGAGCAGAACTTGCAATCACCTACCAGAATGAAATAATAAAAGAAAAACTATCACCAATAGCAGATGAACTAAATGTGGAGCTAATATTACACTGCGACGTTTCAAATGAAAAAATCATAGATAACGCTTTCGAAATAATAGAGAAAAAATGGGGTACTCTTGACTTTTTGGTGCATGCAATAGCATTCTCCGATAAAAATGAGTTAGATGGTAAATATGTCAATACTTCACTGGATAACTTCCTCAATGCAATGCATATATCGTGCTATTCTTTTACTGCTTTAGCGCAAAGGGCTGAAAAAATGATGTCAAATGGTGGTAGTTTACTTACTTTATCTTATTATGGTGCTGAAAAAGTTATGCCAAATTATAACGTTATGGGTTTATGTAAAGCGGCACTTGAAGCAAGTGTAAAATATATAGCATGTGATCTCGGGCCACAAAATATCAGAGTAAATGCAATTTCCGCTGGTCCAATCAGAACTTTAGCATCTTCTGGAATAAGCGATTTTCACTCCATATCAGAATGGAATAGAAATAATTCTCCGCTCAGACGCAATGTTACAATAGAGGATGTTGGCAAGGCAGCGTTATACTTATTAAGCGACTTAAGTAGTGGCACTACTGGAGAAATTTTGCACGTTGATTCAGGATATAACGTTGTGGGAATGAAGGTAGTTGACTAGCAAAGCACTAGTTCCTTCGGGTTCATACACAACTCTATCAGGAGTTTTGTGACTGTGATTGCAGAAAACATCGAACATAAAATTCCTATTGATAGAGTGACAGAAAAGCCTCCTATTGCTCCACTGCCAATAATGAACATTATTCCTGCAGCAATTAATGTAGTGATATTTGAATCCAGTATTGTCTTTATAGCGTTTTTAAACCCTTCTTCAATAGCACGTTCCACTCTCTTGCCAGATTTTATTTCCTCACGAATTCGCTCAAATATTAAAACATTTGCATCCTCCGCCATACCGACAGTGAGTGCAATACCGGCAATTCCAGGTAAAGTTAGAGTTGCTTCAAGCAGAGTAAGAATTGATAATATAAGAATTACATTAGAAAAAAGCGCAACAGAGGCCAATACACCTAATTTGCCGTAAGTGATGATTATAAATAAAGCCACGGCTATAATAGAGATTGTTGCTGCCATTTCCCCTGCCTTTATTGATTCTTCTCCAAGACTTGGGCCAATGTTTTTTTCTTCAATTATTTTAAGTGGTGCTGGCAGTGCTCCAGATTTTAAAAGTATTGCAAGTTCGCTTGCTTGTTTTTCAGTGAAATTACCGCTAATTTCTCCCTCTCCATTTAAAATTGGCTCACGTATTGTAGGTACTGTTAAGACTGTGTTATCCAGAACAATTGCAAAAGGTTTTCCCACATTTTCTTTAGTGATTTTTGCGAATCTTTTACTCGCTATGCTGTCAAATTTAAAATGCACTGTTGGTTTACCTAAGTGACCAAATCTAACTGATGCGTTAACCAGCGAATCACCACCTATTTCAGTTTTGCAGAATATTGGATAAGAATTACCTAAAGAATCCTTGAGCATGACAGGGGTTTCATGGTCTATATCCTGCACCTTGGCTATGTTAGTGTTTGCCAAATGAAAAGCTAGCTTAGCAGTTTTGCCAAGCAGAGATTTTATCTGCTTGGTATCTTCTACTCCAGGCACCTGCACTAATATTTTATTCTGCCCTTGTTTTTGAACGCTGACTTCCTTTGTGCCAAGTTTGTCCAAACGGCGCTGGACATTGTTTATTGATTCTGCAACTACTTCACTGATCAAAGAATTTTTATAATGGGATTTATACGAAATGAGAATCGAAGAATCTTTTCTATTTAGCTCTAAATTTGGATTTATTGCATTGATCAACACAGATGCTTTTTTATAATCATCAATATTATTTAAAGTTACAACGCTATCTTGTACGGTAGATTCAATATTTTTTGTTAGCAATGTCTCTTTTATCTCACCTGCTAACATGCCTAGCTTTTCCTTAAAATAGAAGTCTAAGTCTATATTTAAAAGCAAAGATGCCCCTCCTTTCAGGTCAAGGCCTAAGTTTATTCTTTTTTCCGAAATAAAAAGCTTATTATCAAAGAAATTTGGCAGTGTTATGTATAAAGCAAGTAAACAGATGCATAACACTGAAAAAGATTTGATTATAAGTCTGTTGTACATAAGTTGTAGGTTTAAAATTGTAATAATTGATTGTAGACTAAATAATTACTTACTACAAGGCAGAGGTAATAATAGGATATATTAATTTATCCTCGCTAAACTGCACGCTCCACACTTGAATCAACAGCAACCTCATCAATATTATTGTTTACTTTTTCTGTTGGAGAAAAGCATTGAGCTATATAATCGACTATATTATTAGCAGTCCATAGTGCTCCAAACACTGCTATAACTGTAATTGCTCCTATTGCTGCACCTTGTAACATAGATGAACCTAAGAAGGCAGCTGGACGACCCCTGATTAACATTGTAGAAGGAAAAACAGCATTTGCAGCTGTTGCAATACCAGCTCCTAATATAAAATTTTCTCCTGCTCCTATACCAACTCCAAACACAATTGGAACAACAAGATTTATAATTAATTTGGTAAAATTTTTGTATTCCCATAATAATTCTAAATTTTTGCATCCTGATAATGGTTCGTTTGGCTTTCTTATTACAACGGAATCAACAAAGAGTATTACTGAGCATAAAGCAAACACACAACCCAAAATTCCACCAGTCAATAAGGCCACTGCTAACGCTGAAGATGTACAACATGCAACCATCACTGCCATCCCCGATCCCATCAATGCTCCGATTGCTATGGCACACATAAACTTCATCCAAGGAGACGCTTCATCACTATGATATGGTCTATTGTCCGATTTTAACATAAACACTCCCTGGCTATTAACTAAACATGCGCATTATATTATGCTGATTATCGAATAGTCAATAACTAAATTGGAAATAACACAAAAATAGACATAGAATACAAACATATAACATGAAGTAAAATACATGCTAGTCAAAATAGGCACCAGAGGAAGCAGCCTTGCAATTGCCCAGGCTTTGGAAGCAAAACAAAAATTGCTGGACTCTTTTCCTAACTTATCTATTGAAATTGTTAAGATAAAAACTTCCGGAGACAAATATGCAAATGCAAACCTTGCTGAAATAGGAGGTAAAGGATTATTCATTAAAGAAACTGAGACTGAATTGCTCGAAAATAACATAGATATGGCAGTTCATTCACTAAAGGATGTGCCTGCATTTTTCTCAAAAGATCTGGCAATTCCTTGTGTTTTAGAAAGGCTAAGTCCATGCGATGCGTTTATTTCTCATAAACATAATAGCCTTGAGTCTTTGCCACAGCAGGCTACTATTGCCACTTCTTCAATAAGAAGAAAAGTTCAGTTGTTAAATGTTAGACCAGATTTAAATATAGTACCGCTACGTGGAAATGTAACAACTAGATTGCAAAACCAAAGTTTTGATGGAATAATTCTAGCTGAAGCAGGACTCATAAGATTAGAAAAGCATCACTTAATTACAGAGGTATTGCCACCAAAAGTTATGTTAAGTGCAGTGGGACAGGGAGCGATTTGTGTTCAATGTAGAAGGAATGATGTAAAAATTATCGATCTTTTAGAGAAAATTAATAATAATATGTCTTTTATAAGAGTGAAATCAGAGCGCAGTTTTATGAAGACAGTGAATGGTTCGTGTTTCACACCACTTGCAGCTTTGGCTGAATATGTGAGCGAAAATATGCTACATCTTCGTTGTATGTTAGCAAATGAAAAAGATATATACTTTACTGAGCGCACTTCATTTATAGAAGATGCAGAAGAAATGGGTATGGATGCAGGGTTAGAGTTGAAATCAAAATGCTTATAAGCTTACCTAAAGTACGTGGAGTCTATCGTTATGACATCTTAATGTCTAAAGCAACGTGGTTAAATGTCGGTGGACGAGCTGATATATTATTTAAACCACGTGATATTGAAGATTTAACATGCTTGATTAAAAACACTGAGTTGCCAATTAACGTTATCGGTGCAACATCCAACATAATAGTGCGAGATAGTGGCATTCGAGGAATAACAGTAAAATTGGGTAAGGAATTTTCATATATAAAAAGTAAAGGTAACAACTCTATTGTTGCAGGTGGTGCTGCGTTACTTAGTAACCTTGCTTACTTTGCAGGAGAGCAACAAATTAGTGGACTTGAGTTTCTAGTTGGAATTCCAGGAACAGTTGGTGGCGGAATAGAAATGAATGCAGGTGCATATGGTAGTGATATCGCAAGTGTTGTACAATCCATAAAAGCAGTGAATCTAGAGGATGGAAACCTATATGAGTTCTCCAGCAAAGAAATGGGGTATTTTTACCGTGGACATAGCCTAAAAGGAAATTGGATTTTTGTTGAAGCTGAGTTTAAAGGAGTAAACTCAGAGTATGAGCTTATATTGCAAAGGTTAAAGGAAATTGTTGAGAGAAAAAATAAAAGCCAGCCAACGAGAGGAAAAACTGCTGGGTGCATATTCAAAAATCCAAAAAACTACCGAGCATGGGAGTTAATTGATAAATCCGGCTGCCTAGGGCTGAATATTGGTGGAGCTAGAATCTCTCAGAAACATTGTAACTTCTTGCTCGATCACGATAATGCAACTGCATCTGACTTGGAAAACCTTGGCAACAGAGTAAAAGATGCAGTGAAGGATAAATTTAATATTGAACTTGAGTGGGAGATAAGGGTTTTGGGTAGCTATTAGACAGTTTTTATAGTTGCTATTTACACTTTGACTGCGAGACTTTCTAATGATTCAACGCTACTTATTTCAGTTTGTGAGGTTTTATTACTACCACTTGATAGACTAACGCCATCGGAGTTATTTGTAGTACAAGGACCACTATTGCTATTTTCTTCCTTCGAAGAAGAACATTCCTTATCACTTGATAGACTAACGCCATCGGAGTTATTTGTAGTACAAGGACCACTATTGCTATTTTCTTCCTTCGAAGAAAAACATTTCTTTATTTTTTTAATTACAGGCATTATTACAAAATTCGTTACACAGAAGCTCGCAGCTGGTATTATAGCTCCCATTATTCCTAGAGCTAAAGTTGCTGACACAACTGCATTAGGCAAATTAGCATTCGCAGCCATACTAGCACCAACTCTGATTGCAGCACTAGTGGTCCAGAAGAACAAAAAAAACACAATTACTCCACAGTAGCCATTACCAAATATAGATAACATTTCTTCGTGCACTTTTTTTGGTCTACCGGCGAGTACAAGATTACTTGCAGCAAAAGTTATTGGCCCTACTAAAGAGCCACAGAAAAGAGCTTCTACTACTTGAAGTGGTAAAGTTATAGAACCTAATCTAGAACCTATAGAAGCCCCCGATATACTACCTATTATTGCTAAGAGCACATGAAACAATACAAGTTCTTTATTTTTTTCACGTTTTACACGTTCTTCACGTTCTTCACGTTCTTCACGTTCTTCATAAGCTTTTTCTTGCATATCATCTCCATATTCAGTTGTAAGTTAAGTATTAACATTTTGCCTAATTTGCAAGACTTTTTTACATCAATCTAATTCCAAAACAATAAAATTGTTGTACAATATTACTTTGAAGTTTTATTTTTAATGCATAAGTTTGCAATACTCTTTTCTATACTGCTTGCAATCGTTGCTTACTATTCAAACAGTGAGATTATATTTGAAATAGCAAAGCTATTTAGTGACATATTTATCAGCTTGCTCAAATTAATAAGTTTACCTCTGGTTTTTCTATCAATAGTTTCCACAATTTCAGGGCTCAAGGACTCAATTGAAATTAAAATCTTACTTAGGAAAACACTATTTTATACCCTACTTACAACTATTGTAGCTGCGTTTGTTGCATTATCGTTTTACTTGCTAATAGATCCAGCAAGAAAAAATTTCATAAGTAATACAATAGGGAGTGTTAACAGCAATAACCACAGTTATTTTTCATATTTAAAATCACTCATTCCTTCGAATTTTGTGCAAGTTTTTCTTGAAAATAACGTTATTGGTAGTATATTAATCGCTTTTTTGATGGGCGGAGCTATTATTTCACTTTCAAAAGAGAAGCAGGATATATTACATCAAATATTCTCTGCACTTTTTGATACGCTACTTAAAATTGCTCAAGGGTTATTAAAATTTATTCCGCTTGCTGTTTGGTCTTTTATTACATGTTTTTTGCATGAATTAAAAGGTGGTAGCGAGTTCTACAGTCTTTTATGGTATTTTGTTTGCATAATGTCTGCAAATTTTGTGCAGGCGTTTCTGATTTTACCGCTACTTATGTGGTATAAAGGCATATCACCAATTCAAACGCTAAGGGGGGTTATGCCAGCGTTGACGCTCGCATTTTTCTCTAAGTCATCCAGTGCAACGCTGCCCACAACCATAGATTGTGTGCAAAATAAGCTAAAGGTGCCAAAGAAATTGTCGTCTTTTATTTTACCAATATGCACAACAATTAATATGAATGCATGTGCTGCATTTATACTAATCACTGTAATGTTTGTTGCAGAAATGAACGGATACGCATTTTCCTTGAGCGAAATGTTGATATGGATTTTTTTAGCTACAGGGGCTGCAATTGGCAATGCTGGAGTGCCGATGGGGTGCTATTTTATGGCAACTAGTTATCTCGTATCGATGAATGTTCCTCTGCACATTATGGGACTGATTTTGCCTATTTACACGATCATCGATATGTTTGAAACTGCAATAAATGTGTGGTCTGATATTTGTATCACTCAGATAATTAATAAAGAATGTAATAGTGAAACTTAAAAAATGATATTAGACGAAAATAACCTAATAATAAAAGAATTTAAAGAAGCAGAAGCAATTTTGCATGGGCATTTTGTTTTATCTTCTGGATTGCATAGCAATACATATATACAATGCGCTAAAATTTTTGAAAATCCAAGCAGAGCCATAAAAGTTTGCGCATTACTGGCAGATAAAATAAAAAAAGAATTAAATAGCTCCATAGATTTAATATTATCTCCTGCAATTGGTGGAATAATTGTGGGTTATGAGATTGGCAGGCAGCTTGGAATGAAGACAATGTTTTGCGAGCGCGTTAACGGCAAGTTTGAATTACGCCGTGGATTTAAGATCAAAAATGGTGAGAAAATATTACTTATCGAGGATGTAATAACCACAGGTAAATCTTCGCTTGAAGCAGTGGAATGTGCAGAAGGGGAAGGAGGTAAAGTTGTTGCTGAAGCTTCTCTAATAAAGAGGAATAGTGAAACGAAACTGCCTTTTCCTGTCATATCTTTGATTGAACTGAACATCAAAAATTACAGCGAGGAAGAACTTCCAAGTGAATTAAAACAACTACCCATAACAAAACCTGGGAGCAGAGAATATTTAACAAAGTAATCCTATAATATCTTGGAAACACAGCGCAGCTTTAGTTATTTACTCCAAGTGTATTTTATGTATACTTATTACTAAATTAATTTTGAAATGATAGAAAATGAGCGAATTTAAATCGATCCGAAATATAGCAATAATCGCACACGTTGACCACGGTAAAACTACTTTACTTGATAACATGTTAAAACAAAGTGGCACGTTCCGCGAGAATCAAGAAGTTCAAGAACGAGTGATGGATAGTGGTGACCAAGAGCGTGAACGCGGAATTACAATACTTGCAAAATGCACATCAATAATGTGGGGTGATGAAAAAATCAATATTATTGATACGCCAGGGCACGCAGACTTTGGTGGAGAAGTAGAAAGGGTATTGTGCATGGCAGATGGCGTGTTGCTGCTGGTTGATGCTGCAGAAGGTCCAATGCCACAAACAAAATTTGTGCTCTCAAAAGCACTAAAAGCAAATTTGAAGCCAATTGTGATAATCAATAAGGTCGACCGACCAGACAGCAGAATTGATGAAGTATTAAATGAAATATATGAGTTATTTTTTAACCTTGATGCAACTAACGAGCAGCTAGATTTTCCAGTGTTGTATGCTTCAGGTAGAAATGGTTGGTGTGCTAAGGAGCTTTCTGATGAAAGAAAAGATTTAAGCCCATTATTTTCAACGGTTATAGATTATATAAAACCTTCTGTTTATGATCAAAATGCACCTTTTGCTATGTTGGTCACTCTACTTGAGTCTGATAAGTTTCTTGGCAGAATATTGACAGGAAAGGTTTATCAGGGCGTTGCAAAAGTCAATTCAGATCTTAAGGTACTTGACCTCGATGGCAAAGTAATTGAACGAGGAAGATTAACTAAGTTGCTCTCATTTTCTGGCTTGAAACGTATTCCAGTAGAACAAGCTGTGGCGGGGGACATCATTGCAATTGCAGGACTTGAGGAAGCTTCGGTTTCAGATACTATAGCAGCACCAGAAGTTACAACTGCAGTAAGCTCAACTCCAGTTGATCCGCCGACAATGGCGATTACTCTGAGCGTTAATGATTCCCCTTTTGCTGGGCAAGAAGGTACAAAGCTTACTTCAACTGCTATAAAGGATCGTTTATATGCGGAAGCAGAAACAAATGTTGCAATTACTGTGACTTTGGCACCAAGCGGTGAAGCGTTTGAAGTAGGTGGACGCGGTGAGTTGCAGCTTGGAGTGTTAATTGAAAATATGAGGAGAGAAGGTTTTGAGCTTTCGGTATCACGCCCTCGCGTGTTATTTAAAGAAGAAGGCGGTAAAAAACTTGAACCTATAGAGGAAGTAGTAATTGATGTAGATGATGAATATAGTGGAATCATCATGGAAAAACTCAGCTTCCGAAAAGGTGAAGTGACTGACATGAGACCTTCTGGTAATGGCAGGACAAGATTAACGTTTTTAGTGCCATCAAGAGGATTAATTGGTTATCAAGGAGAGTTTTTAACTGATTCTCGGGGCACAGGCATAATTAACCGTTTATTTCATAGTTATGCTCCACATAAAGGTCCAATTTCTGGAAGGCGCAATGGAGTTTTAATTTCCACTGATAAGGGTGAAGCAGTAGCATTCGCAATTTTTAATTTGCAAGATAGGGGAATTATGTTTATCAAACCACAGGATAAGGTATATTGTGGCATGGTTGTCGGCCAGCATAGCCGTGACAATGATTTGGAGATAAATGTGCTAAAAGGTAAACAATTAACCAATGTAAGAGCTTCAGGTAGTGATGAAGCCATAAAACTCACTCCTCCAAAGATAATGACACTGGAGGATATGATAGCGTATATAGACGATGATGAATTGGTAGAAGTAACCCCAAAATCTATACGTTTACGCAAGAAATTCCTCGATCCAAATGAACGCAAACGTGCAGGAAGGGCAAAAAATAAGGAGTAATCAGAATGTAATAGTTTAGACTTGATCTGACAGGCAAATAAAGTAAGATAAAAATATGAACAAATTTTAAAGGAGTGTCAGGCAACACAAGAAAAAATACTAAAACCAAAGTTGGGATTGCTAAAGCAATTAGGACAGGCGTGTAAGGTAATGAAGGGATACATTTTACCGCTTCAAAGAACTGTATGAAACAGGAGGAGAAGAGCGAGATAAGCAAAAGCAAGCCATTATATGCAAATAGAGTATCGGAGGATATAGAAAAAGCAGTAATTGAAATAGCAATAGAATTTCCAGCATATGGACAAGAAAGAGCAGCAAACGAACTGAAAAAGAGAGATCTCTGCAAGTGGAATAAGATCAGTGTGGCAAAGAAACAATCTTGAAAATTTCAAAAAGAGGTTAAAGGCATTAGAAGCAAAAGTAGCTCAGCATTTTAACAGAAGAGCAGATAACAGCTCTAGAGAAGGCTAAGGAAGAAAAAGAGGCCCATGGAGAAATTGAAACAGAGCATCCTAATGATAGGGTAATACCGTTTTTTGATGAACAGAAAGTATCATTACTACGCGTTTTGTGGGACAGAGTATTGTGGCAGACCTGAAAATCCAGCTGTATTTGGGGGTAGAAAATATTGATCATTCTCGAACCAAAGCTCGTTCTCCACAGACTAATGGCATATGTGAAAGGTTCCACAGAACTATGCAAGATGAATGCTACAATATTATCTTTAGAAAGAAAATTTACACCTCTTTGGCAGAATTTCAGTTAGATGTAGACCATTGGGTGCATTCTTACAATAGATCTAGACCTCATTCGGGTAAGTATTGCTATGGCTATGCAAACCTTTTTTGATAGTATGCATATTGCTTATCAGAAAAATATTGATAGCATTAAACAGGATGCTGATTTTGGTTTTGACTTTGTCAATTCTTCTGTCAGTTAATTCACGCCTGTCAGATCAAGTCTAAACTATTACAGTTTTCGGTAAACCTAATTTGGGTTAGCTATAGAATTAAATATTAAAAAACCTTGATTTATAATTAAATAAAGGTGATATAATCTATGTGTTACTTGACTTCAGTCAAGTTTTAATATTTAAAGGTCAATATTTTAAATGGAGGGGAAAATGAGTTTAGGACCATGGCAATTGTTTCTAGTCTTAATAATAATTTTAGTTCTGTTTGGTGCAGGCAGATTACCGCAAGTTATGGGGGATTTAGGAAAAGGCATCAAAAACCTTAAACAGGAGCTTAAGGACTCAGAAAAATTATCGTCTAATGAACCAGATCGTTAGCGTCCTCATACTTCGTGACACGCACTAAGGTGCGTGTCACTCACTTAAAGCATCAATTATTTTTCAATCTTTCCGCTTAAGCTGTTGCGTCTGCTTCACCTTCCTCTGATTTTTCTAATATTGTTAAAATGTTTTGTAGAAATTTTCGCGGTCACTTTATATAGCATACAGACAAGTCTTGTAGTGAAAATTTAAAAATACAATCATCATTATTAATAAATTTTTATACATACTATACTGATAATGTAAGAGTAAATTTATTCAAATAGTGAGGTACGAAAATGAGTAAAAATAACAATCAACAATACAAAAACTATTCTGAAGATTATAATGGTAAAATAGGTATTGACACTGATGGACGAAAGTTTCAATTCATCAAAAATAACTCAAATCCTGTATACAATTATACAGTTTATGATATGGATGGAAATCCTATATATAACATTAAAGAACAATGTATACCAACATTCTTTAATAAGATATATAAACCTGCAGAGTCAAAGATCTTTGATAAAGCACCAGAAACTATAGAGGAAGTATTACCAAAAGTATTTTCATTCGAAGATGAAGGTATAAAATATAACATAAGGTATGACGACATGTCATCAAAGGAAAAACTCCAAATTCAAAAGGACATTCAGGCTGCTTATGAAAATTTTAAAAAATTGTTTGATGTAAACAAACCTGAAACAACTTTAAATTTAGAAGTTAATGTTTTTAACAACAAGAATGATTACCAGAAATATAATGAATTAGCTGGTATCGACAAGGATGATACTTATGGTGCAACTTATGGTAAAACGATAATAGTATACAAATTTGCCGGTATGGACTTTGTTCTAGGTCATGAGCTGGGCCATGTGTTCCAAAATGAGCTATTAACAAGTATGATGAATTCATTAGACTCCGAATTAGTTGGAAATTTGATTGGGAGCCAAGTAGAAGAAGAAAATAAAAAAGAGATAGATAGTGGACGGACAGAAGAATATAAAGCTGAAGAATATGAAAATCCAGCTCATAACGAGGTTAGAAAAAGCGATGAAGATGATAAAAAAACAAATATAGTGGAGAAAGAGGAAACAGAAGAAGATAAACTATATAGTAACAAAGAACTCTATAGAGAAAAAAGAGAAGGGCAAGAAGAAACCGCTAAGCTAGATGACAGCACAGAAGAAAGTCAATCTACACAAACAAGTGAATTTGGCATATTTTCATCTATTACATCTATTTTTAGAAGTTTTATATCATGGATATGGGGCACAGAAGAAGAAAGTGAATCTGTCGAATTACCACAGAGTTCATTGTATTCTGATCCATTAAGTGACGAAAGTCATTATTCACAGTCAGATACTAATGATATACTATAACTTTTTTTTATAGGTAGTTTAACCCTTGCGTGTAACCCAAAAAACACGCAAGGGAAAACTGTATTGCATTGGTGCTGTAATAAACAACTTCATTTGCACCAACTGCAAGTATAATGATAAAATTACGATTGTACTTTAACTCTAACAATTAACAATAATAAATGTATATTGAAATACAGCAATAATTACGTTAGTTTAAAGAATAGTTTGATTAAAGGATAATTGTGCAAGAAAAAGATAAAAAATTAGCTTCTGATATTCTAAAAGAGGTTGCAGATACCAATAACAATGATAGCGATAAAGTAACTTTGTTTGACATTAAAACAGCTTTGCATGAGCGCGGTTTTGGTATTTTAATAATCATCTTCTCCTTGCCGCTATCGGTGCCTATACCAGTTCCACCTGGTTATACAACTATTCTTTCTATACCTTTAATCTTATTCTCACTGCAGCTTTTATTTGGATTTGATTCTCCTTGGATGCCGCATTGGTTGGAAAGAAAGTCTTTTCAGCGTTCAACACTAGCTCTTGTGGTGGAAAAAACTTCTCCAGCATTAAAAAAAATAGAAAAGTTCATGAAACCAAGAATGTCTTTTATTTTCTATGGGCCCGGTGAAAAGATTTTAGCTTTTGTAATGTTGCTTTGTGCGTTATCAATAGCTCTTCCACTACCTCTTACTAACTTCATTCCTGCAATTGGTACAACTCTTATTTCGCTTGGTATCATGAGTAAAGATGGATTTCTATCCATATTGGGAGTTTTAATATCATTGTGTGGGCTATTGCTTACTCTTGTTGTAGTAGTCAAAGGACCACAACTTATCATTGGGGCATTTTCTTTTCTTAAAAACTTTATATATGGTTAAAAAAGAACTGAAGTACTGTGTAAAATGAGTATTGAAATATGGCAATAATTATGCTAGTTAGAAGGAATAATTTTATTTAAGGGGTAATTGTGCACAAGAGTGAGAAACTAACCGAAAATAAAAAACCAGCCTCTGATATTCTAAAAGAGATTGCAGATACGAGTAATGATAAAGTGACATTGTTTGACATTAAAACAGCTTTGCATGAGCGTGGTTTTAGTATTTTGATAATCATTTTTTCTTTACCGCTATCAATACCCATACCTGTTCCACCTGGCTACACAACCATCCTCTCTATACCTTTAATCTTATTCTCACTACAGCTTCTATTTGGGTTTGACTCTCCTTGGATGCCCAATTGGCTAGAAAGAAAATCTTTTCAGCGTTCAACACTAGCTCTTGTAGTAGAGAAAACTTATCCTGTATTAAAAAAAATAGAAAAACTCATGAAGCCAAGAATATCCTTCATTTTTTATGGGCCTGGTGAGAAGATTTTGGCTCTTATAATGTTGCTTTGTTCAGTACTAATAGCTCTCCCGTTACCTTTTACTCACTTTCTTCCTGCAATTAGCACAACTCTTATTGCACTTGGCATCATGAGTAAAGATGGGTTTCTATCCATATTGGGAGTTTTAATATCATTGTGTGGATTGTTACTTACTCTTGTTGTAATAGTCAAGGGACCACAACTTATAACCGAAGTATTTTTTTTTCTTAAAACATGGTTAGGCTTTACAACACCTTAACAAAAAAAAAGGAACTTTTCACACCAATCGATAAAGATCATGTGAAAATGTATGTTTGCGGACCAACAGTATATGACACGGCACATATAGGCAATGCACGGTCTGTTGTTGTGTATGATGTGTTATTTCAGCTACTTAAGTTTTGTTATGGCAAAGTTACCTACGTGCGTAACATAACCGACATTGATGATAAGATAATTAATGCAGCAAGTGAGAAAAATAGCAATATAGAAAGTATAACCACACATTACATTAAGGCTTTTCATGATGATATGGAAAGCATAAATTGTAAAGAGCCAACACACGAGCCAAAAGCAACGGAAAACGGAGATTATATTATAGAATTAATTGAACATTTACTGCAATCAGGCCACGCTTACGAATCTAACAAACACGTGTATTTTAATATAGAATCTTACCATGAATATGGTGCTTTATCAGGAAAAAAAACTGATGAATTGGTTCCAGGTAGCAGAGTTGAAGTTAATGAAAGTAAAAAGCACCCGGGAGATTTTGTGCTGTGGAAGCCTGCAAGTGATATTGACTACAAACTTTCAAGTTATTGGGATAGCCCATGGGGAGGGGGCAGGCCTGGATGGCATATAGAATGCTCAGCAATGTCATATGCTTATCTTGGCAAAGATTTTGATATTCATGGTGGCGGCATAGATTTACAATTTCCTCACCATGAAAATGAAATTGCACAGAGTAAGTCTGCATTTGCTGGATCAATGTTTGCAAAATACTGGATACATAACGGCTTTCTTACAGTAAATGAAGAAAAAATGAGCAAGTCCTTATTTAATATAGTCAAAGTAAGAGATTTGCTAGATAATGGAATAAAGGGTGAAGTAATACGCTATGCACTGCTCAAAACTCACTACAGAAAACCACTTGATTGGACAGAAAACGTTATTTCTGATGCACAGGAAACCTTAAATAAATTTTATCGGTTATTACGTGATTTAGATACAATAAATGAAAGTAACGCAGAGATTTCTAAAGATTTTATAGACGCTTTAAAAAACGACTTAAACATTCCTGAAGCTCTAGCTATATTACATGAGATGGCTACAAAAATTAACAAAATGAGTAATGAAAGTGAAAAGCTTAAATTAATTGAAAGTTTTATTAAGAGTGCCAGATTTATTGGTCTTCTTGAGTCAAGTTATCAAGAGTGGTTTACTGCTGGTGTGAGTCATCAAGAAATAGAAAGATTGATAGATTTAAGAAGAGCAGCAAAACAAAATAAAGATTATAATACTGCAGACAAAATAAGAGATCAGTTGAAACAAATGGGGATTACAATTTCTGACAATGAAGATGGTACAACAACCTGGTAAACTCATATGGAAAATTACTTCCTATTATTCACAGATAGTCTAGTATCGTCGTTAGTTTTACCCATACATCAAGGTTTTGTGTTCAATACTATGCTTTATTTCAGGTCGTATTACACTCCACTACTTATGTTATTTTTTGGAGTACTAGGATCAAGCCTTGGTGGAATAGTTAACTGGTATTTAGGTAGAATAACAATCTCTATACGAAAATCATATCACAAACTAGAGAACGAGCACACAACACCAAAATTCATAAGAAATCTACTGATTTGTGCAGTTGCATTACTTTCATGGGTGCCAGCACTTGGAAGTGTGATTCAAATTTTATCAGGTTATTTCAAGTTAAACCTTTATACCCTTGCCCCTTTAATCATTCTATCTAATTTCTTTTATTTGTTATATCTAATACGTACTTTTGGGGTATAACAGCTATAGTACTACAGCTATTAAAGCCCACTTCTGTCATCCTATGGCCTGGAGCTATAAATTAAATGCAAAATTTCAGTAGACACAGGAACTGCGCCATGTGCTAAAAGCAAATTCGCAAATTCCTGATAGTTATGCTCAATGGCATAGTACAATGCCATCTTACCTTCATTATTTTTAGCGTTAACGTCTGCGTTGTATTCTAAGAGTACTTTTGCTACATCAACTTTTCCCATCATAGCAGCAAGGTGTAGTGGAGTGTCGCCATTTTTATCTTCAACGTTAATATTAGCGCCTGTTTGAATAAGGTATTCTGCAACATTGTAGCTTCCATACAAAGCAGAATAGTGTAATGGAGTTCTATCATGTCTATCTTTAATATCAACACAAGCACCTTTATCAACTAAGTATTTTACTATGTTCAGTTTTTCACTGTATACGGCACAGTGTAATGAAGTACCACTCAGAAGCAGTTCTACAGCATTAGCATTAACGTTAGCGCCTTTGTTCACCAAGTATTTCACAACATTCAGCTTTCCATAATTAGCAGCTATATGTAGCGTAGTAACACCACATTTGTTTTTAGTGTTAACGTCAGCTCCTTTGCTTATAAGATACTTAACTGTATCTAGTTTTCCGCTATAAGCAGCAAGGTGTAACGGAGTATAACCATATTCGTCTTTGGCATTCACAACCTTACTCAGTCTACCTATATGTCTTTCTTCTATATGTGTTAATAGGGTTTCCACTGCCTCATAGTTATCCCCCTTAGCAAGCAAGTGCAAAGGAGTTCTTTCCCTAAAAAGCACTTCTCTATATATACAAGATGAGTTAAAGTAAAAATCGTCAATCAACCTACCGTGCTTACTTGCATATTCCCAAATAGATATAATATGACTAGTTTCTACGCCACCGCTACTTATCAATTCTAGAGCTTTTCTTAAAGTCTCTTCTTCTCTGCTTTTCTCTTGCAATTTTAATCTTGTTACTTCCTGTACTAATCTATGGATGTTTACTATTCCTTCCATTAAATTAATCATTGAATATCGATTAAGTAGCTCAACAGCGTTCCAAAGCTTTTCTTCATCATCTGCTATTGACTTTGAAAAAATTTCTATTATTCGAATATCGTCAGGAGCAAGATAGGCCATTATTTCAAGAATGTTTAATGCTTCAAAGCCATATTTCTTGCATATATATGTCATCGTAATGTTCCAAGTTGTTAAAACCGTTTTAGTGTAACGATCTTTACTTGCATAAACTCCTTTCTTAAGCAATTCTCCTGCATCTCGATGATACTCTTTTAAGTAATCACTTATTTCAAATCTCTGATCACCCCTTAATCTTGATTCCTCATTTTGATCTTGAATATATACAACCGCTTGCCCTAAAGCTAATGGGAAATATTGTAATTCTCTTGTTAGCTCCTCTATTCCTTTATCCTGTAAATTATTCTCTATATTCAAAGCTTTTTTAACAAATTCTAAAGCTTCTACTTCACCAAACTCATCTAATTGTATTACTTCTATATCTCCTTCGCCTTTCACATTCCACTTACGGTCACGAGAAGTGATTAAAACATAAGGTTTTTTATGCCTAGGATGTAAAGATGAAGGTAAAAACTTTTTAATGTCTTTATATCCTTCAGCATTATCAAAAATAAATAGGCTGCTTACATCTCTAAAATACCTATACACATCCTCAACAATACAGATGATTTCCCGCTCTTTCTGGCGTTCTTCCTCTATAGTGAGAGGAATTTGTGAGTTTTTAGGCAATCTTTTATTTATCTCCTCAATCACCAATTCTTTAAATGTCTTTTCTATACCACCTTGCGTTTCAGCATCTATCCAGATAACATTGCCATCATAATCTTTTTCATGTTTGTAAGCATATTTCCTAGCTAACTCACTCTTACCTACCCCTCCAAGACCACTAATAGAGGCAACCTGCGATATCACTGCTTGTTTGCCTGTGCTTTTTTGTAATGCGTCATGCAAGGCTTCTAGCTCACTATTTCTACCAGTAAAAGATGCCACTGGCTCCATCATATTGAACCAAATAGGTTCTTTACGTGCTTGCTGATTATTTAATACTTCTCCTATCTCATCAACCTTTCCTTCTATTCTCTCTACTCCTTGTTTTATCTCACTTACAGTACTGGCCCATAGCTCCACTTTTTGGAAAAATTCTTTTCCTTCTTCTGGTGTGAGAAAACGCCCTCTTTTATCCTTCATCCAATTTGATATCATTGTGGAAAGGGCATTGAGAACGGAGTCACTATCACCAAAGTATTTGAACCTTCTGGCCAAGTCATCATTTATCTCATTTCTGATTAACTTTTCTAGCTCAACATCACTAGGCAAATTCACTACAAACACTAGCTCATTTAAAAAGCCTTTTATTTCTTCATCGCTTACTTCCCTATCTTCAGCACTCATCCTTTGCTTTAAGTATTGAGCAATATTATTACGTAAGTCTCTAAGCTTATATTTTGCACTATCGCCTATATTCAGAAACTCATCCTGTGTTTCTATTTTTTCAACTGTAATTCCCTTGCTTGCTAGACTTTCATAGTCAAAATCAACATTTATAACAATAAAAAAATCCTTTATTTTATCCTTGAATTCTTCATTACCTTGAATTTCTAAAAAGGCAGCAAAATGTTTTACTAAGTTAAGTTCACCACTTTTTGTCAATAAATCGCCTACACAGATCTTCTTGCTGCCATCTTGTTTATGTTTAACTTGTATAAGCATACATACTGTTGTCCCATTTTGCTCATACCGGAAAACAATATCGTCAAAACCTGCAGCCGAACTCATTTCCGTGGCTAAGCGGAAAAAGTACTTTCTATTCACTGCACGTCTAAAAAACAGCATTAGCCACAATTTTTGATAGTCAATACCATGAATAAAGTTTTTCGCCCCTCCAGCAGGATAAGTTTCAAGCATCCTCAACCTCACATAATTTTAAAAATAGTACCGACAAATGGTAAAAAAGTTATATATCATGAGATATAGATATCGTAACAAAGACCTTGGAATATCTACGAGATGTGCTGTTATGTAAGTAAAAAAATGTGACTAATTACTTAATCTTTCACTCAAAATTGAATTCACGACATCGGGGCTGGCTTTCCCCTTGGTAAGTTTCATGACTTCGCCGACAAAGAATCCGTATAACTTTGTTTTACCGCTTTTGTATTCTTGAACTTTATCTTGGTTGTTATTGATGATTGTGTCGATAACTTCTGCTATTTGACCTCTACCGGTTATTTGTTTTAGGTCCTGCTCTTCTATAATTAGAGATGCAGGTTTGCCAGTTTCAAACATACTATCGAATACTTGTTTGCCAAGTTTAGCAGAGATCGTTCCATCAACGATAAAATCTAAGAGTTCGGACAAAGCATTTGCTTTGATTGGGGAGCTCACAATATCAATATTTGCTTTATTTAAACGACCGAAAAGCTCTACGGTTAACCAGGTAACGGCGAGCTTTGAATCATGTTTTTTTATCAATTCCTCAAAGTAATCAGCAATTGCTTTGTCGGAGGTGATGACGTTTGCATCGTATTCATTGATACCTAATTCCTCAATGTATCGCAGCTTTTTTTGATCTGGTAACTCGGGCAAAGATGATTTAATAGAATCGATTTTATCCTGGCTTACCTCAACAGGCAACAAGTCAGGCTCAGGGAAGTATCTATAGTCGCTTGCATCCTCTTTGTTTCGCATCACTTTTGTTTTTCCCGAAGCAACGTCAAACAATAAGGCATCTTGACTTATTTCTTCCCCACTTTCTAAAATTTCAATTTGTCTTTGTATTTCATAGTCTATAGCTTGCACAATATAACGTATCGAGTTCAGATTTTTTATCTCACAACGAGTGCCAAATGTGCTACTGCCTTTTGAGCGGACAGAAACATTTGCATCACAACGAAGTGATCCCTTTTCCATATCACCATCACATGAACCAATGTAACGCAAAATCTGCCTCAATTTTTTCATGCATTCTGCAGCTTCTGCAGATGAACGGAGATCTGGTTCTGAAACAATTTCCATTAAAACAACCCCTGCACGATTTAAATCCACATAAGTTTTGCTTTCCTCATGAACGCTCTTTCCTGCATCTTGCTCTAAATGAATTCTCGCGATTCTTATTTCCTTTTCATTGTCGTTGATAAATACTCTACCATTTTTAACTATTGGCTCAAAAAACTGGGTTATCTGGTAACCTTGCGGTAAATCGGGATAAAAATAATTTTTCCGATCAAAGTAAGAACACTTATTAATTTCTGCAGAAAGTGCAAGACCGGTGCGTATTGCTTGTTCTACGCAGTAATAATTTAGTATTGGCAGCGTACCTGGCATTGCCGCATCAACTAGAGAAACTTGAGTGTTATGCTCAGCACCAAACTCCGTTGATGAGCTAGAAAATAGCTTCGTATTAGAAGAAACTTGAGCGTGCACCTCAAGCCCAATTACCGCTTCCCAATCCTCTTTTGTCATGTATTTTATTTAAATGATAATCTTAATATTCTGCAAAATTAACACAAAAAGTCAAAACAAAACTCATGTTAGCTAACAACCCATAGAAACAGATTAAATGCAAAAACTTCCTTGACAAACTCCGCCAGCCCCCTTACCATGGTACTGAAGGTATTCATTTATCTTCAATCTGTGCAGATTAAACGACAACAGTATTACGTGATTGGCGTCTTATTTTTAATTTTTTGCACTACGTGCACCTTATGTCCTCACAACATTTCTGAGTTTTTACCCATATAAGCTGAAACGCGCTGTTTAAGACAGTATAGTACGCCGATTTGCAGGATTAGAGAGTGACAACTAGCTAACATGGGATATCTTTTGCCTTTTTTTTCGTTTGGTAAATTTCTTAAATATTTATAGCTAACATATTTGAGAGTAACTTCCGCTAGTAGGGTGTCACGCACTGGGATGACAGAAGAGGGGCTACTCGGATGACAGGAAAAAGGGCTACCGTGTTGTAATAACAAATTCCAGTGCTGGAATCCAGCAGATCAAGCGGCTATACTTTCCTCCGCCCATCCTCAGTTATGCCTTGTTCTTCTTCCACTTCATCCATTTCAGTACTAGGTTTTAACATCATATATGTGATACCACCAACTGCTAGTGCTGCTGCTGCAATTGCAACCACTGCTATTACTATAGGTATTAACTCAACTGCAACTGTTCCAGTTGCGAAAAGTGCCACTGCTACAGCAGTGCCTAATACTGCGACTGCACCACTGGCGAAAAGACCTTTTTTAATTGCTGATGTAGGTTGTTTTTTTTCTGTTTCTTCCAGAAGAGGTGTTGTATCCTTATTATCATCCTTATCTTGCGTTAAATTGTTTTTTTCTTCGTTTAGTTTTTTTAGCTGTTCTTCTTCTGCTTTTTCCAGAAGCTTTTTTATATTACCATACCGAGCTAAATCTCCTGGAGTTTTACCATCTTTATTTTTTAACAAAGGGTTTGCTCCATTTTCTATTAAAATATTTATTATCTCTGTATAGCCAAGTTTAGCAGCCCAATGTAAAGGAGTGTATTCATTTTCATCTGCTGCATTAACATTTGCTTTGTTTTTTAACAAAACTTTAACTATTCCTATATAATCATTTTTAGTAGCCAAATGAGTGGCAGGGAATAGCCCAATGCAAAGGAGAGCTTGCTTTGTTATCTACCGCATTAGCATTTGCATGATTTGCTATTAGAGCATTGACTACGTTCGCACGACCATTTCTAACAGCCCAATGTAAAGAAGTCCATCCATCTTCATCTGATGCATCAATATTAATCTTTGTCCCTTCCCCTATTAGAGCATTTACTATATCTATATGGCCAGATAAGGAAGCCACATGTAAAGGGGTCCATCCATGTTCATCTAATGCATTAACATTGATTTTTTCTACTCCCAACAGAGCATTTGCTATATTTCCTAGATTAATGCGAGCAGCTAAATGTAATAACGTAAGTCTATTACTTTCAGGTTGAGAAGATGTACTTATATGTCCAATAAATCTACTGCCTTCATGTTCAATAGATATACTATTTTCAACTTCAAACTGGGGATTTATATCAAAATTAGCTTTTTCCCACGGCAAGTACTCTTGATATTCCAGATATCCATGACGTCCATGCCGCAACGCATCTTTTACTTTGTTAATTACGCTACCTTTCTCTAAATTTTTATTATTATTAACTTTAAATAATGTTTCTTTCCATAGCGCATAATCCATTACCATAGCTCTACCTACAAATTCAATAACATTTTAATTATCATACATTATGACGAAAAAAAATCAACTCATTTCTTCCAGAGGCTCTATATTAAAGATGGAAAGTCCAGAAGCAATGACGTGCGCTAAGGCTTGTACGAGAAACATTCTTGCAGCGGTGAGGTCTAAGTTATCTTCCAGTATGAAACGCATGTTTAAATCACTCTTGCCATACCCCCATAAAACGTGAAACGCTTCTGCAACTTCAAGTAAGTAGAAAGTAATTCTATGTGGCTCATAAAGCCTTGCCGCTGTTTCTACCACATCTGGCCACTTTGCTAAGGTTTTTATGAGGAATAGCTCTCCACCTGTCTTTAAAAGTGAAGGGTCTGCACTTGGCAACTCTTTTGGAGCATTACGCATCAATGAATGAGCACGGGCGTGCGCATATTGCACATAAAAAATAGGGTTGTCTTTTGATTGTTCTTTAACTTTAGCAAAATCAAAGTCCAAGACCATATCATTCTTGCGTGTCAGCATTATAAAACGAGTGATATCCCTGCCAACTTCCTCCACTACATCTCTTGCTGTTAGGAAGTTTCCTGATCTTTTGGACATCTTAACAGGTTTGCCATTCTCAAAAAAATTCACAATATTATGCAGTTTTACCTCTATTTTTGCTTGATCATCACTTAGCGCAGAGACGACTGCTTTGAGTCTTTTTACATAACCACCGTGGTCACTACCAAGCTCTACGATCATATTGTTAAAACCACGTGATATCTTATCAAAATGGTAAGCGATATCCGAGGCAAAATAAGTCCAACTGCCGTCCTCTTTCTTCAATGCGCGGTCAACGTCATCACCAAATTTTGTAGAGCGAAATAACATTTCTTTTCTGGAAGTCCAATTTTCACTTTCTTTGCCTTTTGGTTTCTCCAGGTACCCTTCATACACTAGACCCTTGTCAGACAATATCTTTATACTCTCTTCAATTTTGCCACTTTTTTGTAGCTCATACTCTGAAGTAAAAACATCATGACTTACCCCAAGTAAGTTCATGTCTTCCTTTATGAGTTCTAAGATAGAACTTAAAGTATATTCACTAATCACCTGATTATCTTGCTTTTCTAGAAGCTCCTTGCCATATTTTTTGGCCAGCCCATTCCCTATCGGTTTTAAATATTCACCTGGGTATAAACCTTTTTCGATGCTGATTTTTTCTCCCAGAGCTTCCTTATACCGCAAATATACTGACTTTATTAGTGTATCTATCTGTGCTCCAGCATCATTAATATAGTATTCCTTAGTGACTTTATAACCAACTTTTTTTAGCAAGTTTGCCAGAACGTCACCAAATACTGCCCCTCTTGCATGACCAATATGCAGTGGACCAGTTGGATTTGCAGATACAAACTCAACATTGATAGCCTGATTGTTTCCAATATCTAGAGTGCCAAACTCTGTTTTTAGCTCATTTATTTGTTTTAAAATTCCATGCCATACTTCTATTTTTAAGTGCATGTTGATGAAACCAGGGCCTGCTATTTCCACTTTTGCAACTTCATCAAAAGCTTTAAATTCTCTTGCTAACATCCCTGCAACCTCGACTGAATTCTTCTTTCCATGCTTTGCAAGCACCATAGCAACATTTGTATAGATATCACCATGTGCTCTATTGCTTGGAGGCTCTACAATAAAATTTGCCGCACTTGTATTTATGACACCCCTTTGCTTCAACTCATTTAATTTGCTGGAAATTAGAGAGGAAACCTGTTTGAAAATGTTCATCAACTAGAAAAACTATGAAAACCTATAGCAGTATAGCGAATAAGTGGGGCTAGTTGAAGGTTTATCTTATCTCTACTTTTTATTTGGTGTAAGGCGACCTTTTCTGGGTTGAAAGACCCAGAAAAGTTATAGTTTATATTAAGATATTGTCGGAATCATGGTAAGAGAAAGTCTCATCTTGATTGTTACCAACACTAGGGGAATAAGTCCTTTTTTCTACAGAATTATCAGGAATTTTCAACGTTACTTCCTTGTCAGAAGTCCATAGAATTTTATCTATGATTTTAGCGTATTCCTGACATTTTGCATTACTTCCACAGTCTTTCATTGTACCATCAGGATTTAAGTGAGGTTTTAATTGAGAGTAGTATATTCCAGTGTTGTTACCATCTTTGTCTATTATTTTGTTAGAATAATCAAGAATTATCAATGGTGATTTTAATTTTGCAACTATAGTTTTACCTGCACATTCTTCTAATTCCTTTCCCTTAAGGTTTAATACTAAATTAGGACACCTATCATTGAGAAAGGAATTTTTACTGTATATATAATCATAATACGGTGCAGTGGAAGGACAACAAACACTCGTTTTATCTCTCTGAAAGTCCTCTGGACATCTTAACCCAGCATCCCCTGTTTTACCTCCTTTATTACACCACATATTGCTTGGCGCAGCCCATGTGTAGTTTATGTTGCTTCCGCACTTGGTATTTTCTTTGCTTTCAAAAGTGATAGCAAAATTGTCTGCATGGTACTGTTTACCATTTTTCGTATAAAAATGATCCACAATCTCTTTATTGCTCATTAAGTCAGGGAGAAATTGCTTCAAAAGATCTTTTGTAACCCAACCAGGCTGACCGACCTCACCGCGTGATTTATAATATCCTGCATAACTTAAACAGTTATCCTTATCAGTAGCATGTTTTTCAGTTATCAGCATACTTTCTATGGCTCCTTTACTTCCATTATCGACAGTTTCACCTTCCCCTTCCCCTTTCTGATCACACTTACAATCTATCTCATCTTTTATTTTATTTTTTATTTCCTCCTTAGTCTTATCATCAATTTCATACTTAAGGTCTTTCTTCAGTTCATTCTTAATATTCTCCTTCAATTCATTCTTGGTCTTATCATCAATTTCACAAGTTTCGCACTTAAGATCTTCCTTCAGTTCATTCTTAATATTTTCCTTCTTAATATTTTCCTTCAATTCATTCTTAGTCTTGTCATCAATTTCGCACTTATGATCTTTCTCTAGTTCAATTTTTATATTTTTCTTCAATTCATTCTTAATATTTTCCTTCAATTCATTCTTGGTCTTATCATCAATTTCGCACTTATGATCTTTCTCTAGTTCAATTTTTATATTTTTCTTCAATTCATTCTTAATATTTTCCTTCAATTCATTCTTAGTCTTATCATCATATGGATCTATAATAAAATTAACTCCTAATGTATCACTGGTACAGCACGTATTACATGGCAACTGACACGTATAATTTGTATTTTCCTGATTCGGAGAAGAAAGATTTTTTGCTAGCATAAAGTACCTCCATTGGTAAATGAGATTATTAAAAAATTAACTATAAAGTGGAAGCATGTGCTAACAATGTACATACTTCATCACTTTGATATAATATCAACAGTACCCTCTGGTACTGATGGACAGAAAAATAGGTTTTAACCTCTTTTAAATCTAACACAGAAGAGTTTATTACTTCTACACATGCATCACACATGAAGAATTGTTTTCACAGCTGCCCATAAGTTTACTGTTACGCAAGCTGTATCTACAGGAGTGCATGAAGATGAAAAAATTATGGGTCATAATAATCCTTTAAAAAATACTATGAGATTATTATAAATTAAAATAATTAAAAATTTAATAATTTTAATTATAAATCTAGCATATCAACTAACGGTATGATTTAAATTTTCTTTCAATTCTACTGTATCTTCGCCAGTTTTGCATACAGCCCGTCTTTACTTATTAGGGAGTCATGAGTCCCTACTTCTTCTACTTTTCCGTGATTAATTACTATAATCTTGTCAGTTTTAAGTGCAGTTGATAGTCTGTGTGTAATTACGATCGTTGTTCTGTTTTGCATTAACTTGCTTAATGCTTTTTGCACGAGGTTCTCACTTTTATAATCAAGGGCAGAGGTTGCTTCATCCAGTATTAAAACCTGAGGGTTTTTGAGTATGGCTCTTGCTATTATAATACGTTGTTTTTGCCCTTCAGAAAGTTTTAATCCTCTTTTTCCTACAAATGTATCAAATTTATCAGGCAGCCTATCAATAAATTCCATTGCATAAGCACCGATAGCTGCTTGCCTTACTTCCTCATATTCAGCACCAGGTTTGCCATATAGTATATTTTCCATTATTGAGCAAGAAAATATCATGTGATCTTGTGGCACTAAGCCAAACAACGATCTGAGGTCATTTAGCGCAATTGACTTAATATTGTGCCCATCGATAGTAATGCTACCTTTGTTTGGATCATGAAAACGGAGCAGAAGTTTTAAAATGGTGCTTTTACCACTGCCAGATGGGCCAACAATTGACACTGCTTGACCTGCCTCTATAGAAAATGATACGTTATTTAACGCTGGCTTATCAGACTGAGATTCATAAAAAAATGTCACGCCATTAAACGAAATTCCTTTTTGAACACTACAAATTTTTATAGGATCATTGGCATCTGCTATAGAGCTTTTCATATTTTTAAATTCAAATAAACGCTCTACTATTCCAAGACCTCGTTGTAAATCACTGATATTATCGCTCAAATTATTTATAGCTCCTGCTGCGAGCGCTGAATAAAACACAAATGAGGAGAGTTTTCCAATAGTTATATTATTGCTTAAGACTTCTTTAATACCAAAAAAGAGCAAAACAACTAGTGAACCTATCACACACGTGATAACTAGAGTTACTAGAATAGCACGCAAGAGTACTAATTTTACGTATGATTTTGATACTGAGTTTAAATACTCCTTAAAACGGGTTTTTTCATTTTCTTCGAGTACAAACGATTTGATAGTCACTATAGATCTAAAATTTTCCTCACTAAATGACGCAAGCTCACTTAATTTATCCTGGGCAAAGCGTGCATAGCTACGCACTTTTTTTCCAAGTGAGGTCATGATAATGAGTAGTATAGGTATTATTGCGGCTGCATAAGCAGTTAGTTGTATATTTGTATACAATAACATAGCAACACTACCAATCAGAATCACAAAATTTCGTAATATGGTTAGTAAGCTGCTGTTTATTATTGATTGCAACACAGATGTATCAGTAACTAACGCTGAGATAACATCTTGTACGCCTGTGTTCTCAAAGAAACTTGGTTGCAAGTTAGTGATACTGCTATATAAGTCATATCTGATTCTTGCGATAACTTTCTCGCTGCCAATGCCAATGAAATATAACCGAGTAAATGCAGTGAGAGAAATGGCTAAAACTATAAGTATTGCAACTAATAGTTTGGTAGTAAAATCGTGCTCTGTGCCAGAATCAATTATATTGTTTAAGCCTCTGCCAAAGAGGAGGATCGTTAAGGCTGAAAATAAAACTGCAATAAAAGCTATGATGAAATAAGATAGATTAGGCTTTATATAGTAAAATAACTGCCTAATATTAGATCGCATCGTATTTTAAAGTTTCTAAAGTTAAGTATATAGATTCTAGTTTCAGGGGAAAGGGAAAAGGTATGGCATTAGTCTACAGCATGTCTTCCAAGCATAACACGCTCACGAAACTTTAATGCGATAGCTTGGTTTCTACTGAAAGACAGCATTATGCCAAGTGCGATGCTCGAAGATAAAAGAGAAGAACCACCATAGCTAAGTAACGGCAGGGTTATGCCGGTGGTTGGAAAAACACTCAATGTTACCCCTATGTTTATTATGAATTGTGTGATGAATTGCATTGAGATACCGAGAATCACTAACAGATTAAATAATTCATTTTCCCTATATGCAACGTAAAGCAAGCGGGCGGAAATGATACCAAATAACATCAATGTGGCTAAGCACGTAATCAAACCAAATTCTTCTGCTAAAACAGAAAACACAAAATCTGTATGACAATCAGGAAGAGAGGCTTTTACGCTTCCTTCACCAGGTCCAACTCCAGTTAATTGACCTCTTTTGAATGCTTCTAATGATTTTGTGACTTGAAAGTTATCGCGCTGCGTAAAAAAGACAAAATTGTAAATCCTTTGCTTTATATGTGGGAGGCATAAGTAAGCTATTGTAGTTCCAGTTGTGGCCATTCCTATTATGCATAGAAAGTATAAAAATGGTATACATGCAATAAACATTTGACCAATAAAAGAATATGTTAAAAGCATGGACATACTGAAATCAGGTTGCAAAAGTAACAACACAAAAACTAACAGAAATATTATGATTGATATGTGTATTTTAAACCTCATTTCGCTGGCCAAGATACTAGCTATAACAACAGAAAAAAATGGCCTTACGAACTCAGATGGTTGAACAGAAATTTTGACAATATGTAACCATCGTTTCGCTCCTTTTACCTCTATACCAAGTATTATCGCAATTGCTACTAGAATAGTAAATAAAATGAAACCTGCGAACGAGAGGTTAAGTATAGTTCTTGTGTTGAGAAAAGAAAATGTCACCAAGGTAATTAGTGACAGGACTATATAAATTGTATGGCGCCGTATAAAATAATCCTGTGGTAGAAAAAGACGCTGCGCAATTACAGGGCTTGCTGAATAAACAAGAATGAAGCTTATAGTGAGCAAAAAAAACACTGGAAGGATGAGATAATAATCCAGCGTTCTATACCAGAGTTTAATATTCATTTTGTTCCAATGTGTAATGCCACTATTCCATAGCTCATATTATGAAACTCAACATTCTTAAAACCTACCTCTTCAATCTCCATTTTAAAATCAGCCTGAGTTGGAAATTCTCTGATGCTCTTCACTAAATATTCATAAGAACTCTTGTCTTTAGCAACTATGCTGCCAATTTTAGGAATTACTTTAAATGAATATAAGTCATAAAGTTTGGTAAATATCTCATTTTGATAGTGCATAGGGGCAAATTCTAAGCAGATAAATTTTCCATGTGGTTTTAATACCCTGTGCGCCTCATTTAAAGCCTTCTTACGGTCAGAAACATTTCGAATGCCAAAAGCTATTGTGCAATAATCAAATTCGGAGTCTTCAAATGGTAAACTTTCTGCACTTGCACATACCCAATCAAAATTAATTTGGTTTGAATTTATAGCTTTATCACGTCCTCTGCTTAGCATATTTTGATTTACATCGCACATTGTAACCTTAGCACTGGGCTCTTTTTTTACTATTCTTATTGCTATATCTCCAGTTCCTCCAGCAACATCTAAAACCTTAGAGTTTTTTGTAAAATGCACACTATTTACCATTTTATCTTTCCACAATCTGTGCATTCCGAGGCTCATTATATCATTCATGGTGTCGTAGCGATTTGCTACGGAGTCGAATACCTCTTTAACTAATTGCGATTTCTTCTTGATTTTTATAGTAGACATTACGTAAAGTCGCTCAACTCCTTTATAATTAGTAAAAATTAATTTGAATTAACGCAAATGTCAACGACAAGCCTTAAGCCTGTTAAAATCTTCTTCAGCGTGGTATGATGACCGAGTTAGTGGGCTTGATGCAACCACTAAGAAACCTTTGGAGTAAGCAACGTATTTATAATGCTCAAATTCCTCTGGGGTAACATACCTATCAAGTTTTGCATGTTTTGGAGTTGGTTGTAGATATTGACCAATTGTAATAAAATCAACCTCAGCACTGCGCAAATCGTCCATAACCTGAAATATTTCCTCTTTTGTTTCTCCAAGACCAACCATAAGCCCTGACTTTGTGAAAACTTTAGGATTAATCTGCTTTACCATCTTCAGCAAATATAGTGAATGAAAATAGCGAGCTCGTGGTCTTATTTTTGCATACAATCTCGGCACTGTTTCAATATTGTGGTTATAGACATCAGGTGATGCAACAGCAATTGCTTCAAATGCTCCTTTCTTATTTAAAAAATCAGGAGTTAAAATCTCTATTGTTGTTTCTGAAGTTATCTTTCTAATTTCTTCTATGCACTGTATAAACTGATTTGCGCCACCATCTGGTAAATCATCACGATCAACGGAAGTAATAACAACATGCTTCAAGTTCAACTTTTTTATCGCTTTTGCTAAATTTTCTGGCTCATGAGGATCTAATTTATCAGGAATGCCAGTTGCAACGTTACAAAATGCACAAGCACGAGTGCAAACAGAACCGAGAATCATTACAGTAGCATGACGTTTATTCCAACACTCACCAATGTTTGGACATGCAGCCTCTTCGCACACTGTATGCAAGTTATGCAGTTTAACGATGTTTAAGGTCTCATTGAATACTTCACCGGTCGGAGCTTTTGCTCTGAGCCATTGAGGTTTGTTATGCATCTGAAACGGCTAACTCTACCTCTTGCTTTACTAAAACTTTTTTCAACCTTCTTTTTATCTTCTGCGCTTTCTCACTTAGTTTAATCGTTCTTGTGTTGAGCAAAAAAGCATCTAAATCACCTTTGTAATCTATAGTTCTCAAAGTTCTTGTTGCTACACGAAATCTAAACTTTTTATTCAATATATCACTCGTCAACGTAACTTTATGTAAGTTTAAAAGAAAGGTACGCTTTGTTTTACGATTTGAATGTGATACCTTATTACCAAAAGATTTTTTTCTATTTGTTAATTCACAAACTCTACTCACTTCAATATACCAAATTATTCTATGTACTTAGATTACCTTATATAGTCAAATAGTCAATACTCTCTTGCTTAATTTTTATACCATATACTGCTTTGTAGCCAAAAAATATCGTGATTTTTTCTATTATAAGAGAAATCATATGCTGAATTTCCAATGCTTTACTGCCATTTGTTACTACCAGATGCAACACACCAGAATTTATATTCTGTGCATATGAGATCTTTTTCGGTTTTGTACACTCTGCTATTTCTTTCCCTACTATATTTCGCCAGTTTAAAATCAGACGTATTTCATTTTTGCTAATCTTATTTTTCATGCATTTTAATGCATAGTTTTCTATTATAGACTTTAATTTTTTTGGACCGCTACGTTTGAGCATTTTTCTGCTATGAACCAGATTCTTCCATGGTTACAACATAGTGTGATGGATATTGTTTATAAGCTCCAGTAACTGTGTCAATCACAAAACCAGGCAACCACAGTAGGTTTAATAAAACAACCTTATTAAAACTTTCACCTACCATCACATTTAATTGTTTATAACCTGCTTTTTTACAATCAACAAACAGTGACCCTGAACCTCGCTGAATAACCACTACCCCAGGGTTAGATGTAATAGAATGGCTCATTCCAGATGGGTCATGTACGACGCATCTAACTTTTTCTATCAAGTCACCATTATCATCTACTACTTTCATTTGAATTGCTTGTGTAGAACCGGAAAACATTGTTGCAAAACAACCGGTTAGTAACACAGTTATAGACAATATTAAACAAATATTTAGTAATCTAGAATGCATGCAATATTGATATAATCTAAACATAGTAATCTCAAAAATCAATTTTTATCATTCTATAAATTTAATATAGAGTACAATTGTTTGTCAATCCCAGTATTACAACTGGGATTGTAGCTGCTTTAACAACAACTCTACCCTCTGGCCTCACACCATAAAAAGCAGTATTTTTATGTAAAATTTATCTCAACGTAGCACTTGTCAAGATCGTTCCATTTACCAAATTTTGTGCTGTCATCTTTGCCTCATAATTAACCTTATAGCTGTTTTAATTGTAATTAGTTAAATTATTATTAACTTGCCAGGCTAGATCCAAAAAACAATTGTGTACTGCAGTAACAAACAAAGTAATGTTTGTGAGAAGCTTTGTTGAAGATGAAGGAAGGTCCTTCGAAATCGATTTTCAGGAGCAGGTTTCAAACTCCTATACGAAGTCATCACATTTTGTGAACCTCACCGGTGGCAGAATCTGGGTAACGAGGTCTTCTTCCTATACTCCATAATAAAAACAGAAAGTACCTCAGAAAAAGTGCCACGCGCTGGAATGACAATTAGATTTTTGCTTTGTGTAGAATAGTTTTCAAAGAGATCTGCTACATTTTCCTCATGCCACTTACAACTTCTACAAGCAATGCAAACATAAATGAAGAATACAAATATCCTTTTGGTAGTTCTATGTGAAGTCCATCAAGTATGAGGTACATACCAACAAATAAAATAAAAAAAATGGCGATTATTTTCAACCCTGGGTTAGATTTGATTAATTTAGCAGTATAACTTGATAAAAATATCATTGCTAATATGGAAAATGTAAATGCTGTAGCAATTATTACCATGTTATGAGTTAATGCTATAGCAGTTAATATCGAATCAACCGAAAAAACTAAATCTATTAATATAATTTGTAGCACAACTAAAAAAAATTTTGATTTAACGTTTGCCTTTGTTTTATTCTCCTTACGCACAAAAATGCCGTTCCATAACTCCATAGAGCTTTTAACAATAAGGAATAACCCTCCTATAATCATAAGTAAATCCTTTGCTGAGATATCCAGCGATGCAGCGTGAAATATAGGTTTTTGCATTGACAATATAGATGATGTAAAAAATAGTATTACAAAACGCATTAATAGCGCTAATCCAAGACCCATAAGGCGCACTCTTTCTCTCAGCGCATTTGGTACCTTATCTATTGCTAGAGAAATAAAGATTAAATTATCTATACCAAGTATAGTTTCAAGTAGTGTAAGTGTCAGTAAAGTCCAAGCATCGGCTAGCATTTTTGTCCCAAATTCGGCTCTTCTTACTCTACAATAGATGTGTAAAAATTAAATGACTTCACTTTGTTTCAAGTACTTGAGTCATATAGATTTGAGGTAAAATTGGTAAATGCACGATATATTAAGAACGTACCTGGTAGAAAATCCGATGTTCAAGATTGTCAATGGTTACAACAATTACACAGCTATGGATTACTCCATGGGTCGTTTAGACCTGATGATCAAATGTGTGTGTTGCATAATTACGCTAGGCAACTTAGCAACCTGATTGAAAATGCATCCTCACATATTCTACGTATGCAAAAAGCGTTAATTCAAATGAACGTTCAATTACACAAAGTCATAAGTGATGTTACTGGAGTGACCGGTATGCAAATTATCAAAGCAATAATTGGAGGTGAAAGGAATCCTGAAAAATTATCAGAATTGAGAGATGTACGGATAAGAAATGATAGATCTACCATGGCAAAAGCGCTAAAAGGCGACTACAGAAAGGAACTCTTATTCGTGTTAAAGCAAGAATTTGAATTGTATAATATTTATCAGAAAAAAATAGCAGAATGCGACAAAAGCATCGAACAATATTACAAAACATTTGAAACAAAATCTGACGAGAATAAGCGATGCAGCAAAATAAAGAGTAGGTTTTCAAAAAACAGACCAGACTTTCCTTTACACGAAGAACTGTATAGAGTAACCGGTATTGATTTTACTAAAGTTCCTGGGTTTGATATGCTAACTATACAAACAATTATCTCAGAAGTTGGTTTAAACCACGATAAATGGCCATCAGAGAAGCACTTTACTTCTTGGTTGGGGCTAAGTCCTGCTAATAAAATTACAGGGGAAAAAGTATTTGGGACGAGAAGTTATTGCTCGTGCTGCAAATGCTTTTAGGATGGCTGCCCAGTGTGTGTCAAGAAGCAACAGTTGGATTGGTGCATATTGCAGAAGGTTAAAAAAACGACTAGGAGCACGGAAAGCGATTACCGCTACGGCTAGGAAATTGGTTGCATTTTTTATAGTATGCTAAAGTATGGACAGGAATATTTAGCGAAGGGCATTGATTACTATGAAAAGTTATATAAGGAAAAAATAGTGAAGACTCTAAGCAAGAAAGCTAGTGAATTTGGTTATGTCTTGATTAAAAAAGAGCTACTAGCAGAAAGAGTTTCTTAGAAGGTTAACCTCTCACACCAAAAATAAGTGTTTTTAAAGCTCTTTATAGCTCATGAATTCATTTGCCGGGGCTTTTAAGCGCTTTATGAGGGGGATATAAAAAGATCTAAAGGAGTCTAAGGCGCGTAGTAGCATTCTAGGGGCCATCTATGGGAGACATTTTTTTCATCAACACATTCAAAACTTAAAAAATAAACTAAAAGTAAAGAAGTTGAATATTTCTTCAGAATTGTGTATAATCATTAATGCTTTTTAAGTGGATCTCCTATGGCTTTATCAAAATTTCTTGATGCACGCAATGATTATGCTTTTAAAAGAATATTTGGCACTGAGAAGAATAAAGATATTCTTATTCATTTCTTGAACGATATTTTAGGCTTTACTGGCTTAGCTGCGATTCACAATGTTGAATTCTTAGCTACCATTTTAGATCCTGAGATTGCCGCTAAAAAGCAGAGTATTGTCGATGTTCTTTGTAAGGACTCTCAAGGCTCAAGATATATCATAGAAATGCAGTTCACTAAAACTAAAGGCTTCGAAAAACGTGCTCAATATTATGCTGCTAAAGCCTATTCAAGTCAAGCAGATCAAGGTGATGATTATCATAACCTCAAGGAAATAATCTTTATTGCTGTTGCTGATTGCATTATCTTTCCAGATAAGGCTGAGTACAAATCTAATCATGTCATTTTAGATCAAAATAGCTTTGAACATGACTTGAAGGATTTTTACTTCGTATTTATAGAGCTACCAAAATTTACAAAAACGAAAGAAGATCAATTAGAAAATATAGTAGAAAAATGGTGTTATTTTTTTCGATATGCAGCAGAAACAAGGGAAGAGGACCTAGATAAAATAGTTGGTAGTGACGTAATAATAAAACGAGCTTATGAAGAGATGAATAAGTTTAATTGGTCAGAAGAAGAGTTACTAGCA
>CACPSE010000002.1:0-63725 GCA_902636535.1 uncultured Wolbachia sp.
GATCCCAGTGTCTGAACTCCTAGTACAACATTGCATAATTTTATTATGGCTATTTTGATCAAAATTTGCAAGACTTTTTATGCGAAACACTATATACAAGTGATTGTGATTGATTTCAATTTGATGAATCAACATTCTAATAATATTTTGCTTAGTCTGCCAATCTACCAGATCAAGTTTTGATTCAACACTTGAGGAAAAGTTTTTCAAGCTATCTGTAACAAGGCTCAATTCTTGTTGTAATTTCTTTTGATCAAGTACTTTTTCTTTTTCCTCCTCAATTTCTTTCAAATGCTGTTTCATTGTTGTAATTCTTGGTTCAAATTCTTCTTGGCTGATAAACCCTTTAGCATAGCTATCAATAAATTTTTTGATACTTAATTTTAGCTTACTTTCTTGCTTTTCACGTGTTTGATTATGTAAAGGTTTTTTGTTCTCTGACAATCTACGTTGATATTCATTTGCAATCCTATCTGGCTCTTTTAATATACTCTTAACTTCTTCCCATATAACTGTGTCTAGTACATCAGTACGTATTGCTTTATTGTCACATACTCTGTTACCATTAAACCTGCAGCCAGAGCAACGGTAGTAAGAATACCGCTTATTTCTACTATATGCACCACAATAAGTATATTGGCAACGCTGACATACTGTTAAACTTCGCAACAAAAACGTTTCTTTTCTTTCCCGTGCTCTTGCCCTTTGTCTATTTTCAGTTAGCTGTACTTGCACTGAATCAAATAAATTATCATTGATTATTTTTGGCACTGGAACATAAATCCAGTTCTCTTTATCATTACTAAAATGACCATTTTTTAGTTTACCACAAGTTCCTTTTTTTGATTTCCTTACTTGTGGCTTCGAGCATGCTTTAGTTTTACCATAAGCTGCTCGTCCTATATAAGCAGGATTTCTTAACATTTTCCAGATAGTACTTCTTTTCCAATATTCTTTTCCTGTTTGTGTTATTACTGGTATCTCGTTAAGTCTACGTATAACTTCATTGATGCTCATTCTTTCTTGACCAACCCAATTAAATATTTTGTACACTACATCTGCTTCTTCTTGATTAACCTCAAACTGAGCACTTCCTTCACCTAAATGTTTTGCTATGTAGCGATAACCATAAGGTGCATTACTCATTACACTTATACGGCCAGTTTTAGCTGCGTGAAGTTTTCCCCTACGATTACGTTCCATAATTTTTGCACGTTCATACTCTGCTACTAATCCTTGAATGCCTAAAAACATATTGGATTCTGGATTATCCTCAAATTTATGATTTAAGAAAATAACCTCTGAGCCTGCTTTTCTAAACTCTTCGAGTAAGAGCGCTTGGTATGCAGATTTTCGTGATAGCCGATCAGGTGAATGAATGTATATCTTATCAATCTTACCTTCTGCTACTCTATCACGTAAACTCTCTAAACCAGGACGTTCTAAGTTTGATCCACTGTAGCCATTATCAACAAACCTGTGCTCATCTAATAACTCATATCCATCACTACCAATGCGACGCTCCAATTCTACAATCTGACTCTCTATCGTATTCTCCTGTGCCTGTTGTCTTGATGAAACTCTTGCATACAAGCTTACCATTGTCATCTTCTACCTCCTTTGTTTTATATTTCAACAATTGTTCATAAGCATCTGCCAAATATGTACCTGCCAACCTATGAGGCTCATAACGGCAATTAATAGTTAATCCCCCTTTTTGCATGTTTTTCTTCCTGTGAATTTTTTTATAAGGTTAGGAGACTTCTATTAAACTAAACCAATGCACACCTTATTTAAGAAAGCTATCTAGTTCACACAAATTCTCCTTAATTAAATATACAAGATTTGAAAAAATTATGTCCAAAAAATCTTTGCTTGAATTATCATATTATGTATAATATAGCTTATTTTATGTAATATGAATGTTCATCCAAGCCATGAATTCTGGGAAAGCGATTTAGAAATTCCTGTTAACCTTTTACTAGATCGTTTTCAGGATTCTAATATACGTCAGTCTTGGTTAGATTCCCTTTCTGGCAAACAACTGAGCATTATTTTTCAGCATTGCTTTAAAAATCATTTAAATGGACAACTTTTTCAAGATGGAGACTACGATGACAGATCCACTCAACAAAAACGTAAGATGCTTGCTAGTTACTCTGGCTCTCTTTTTAACTATTATCTCATTAGCTACTTTGATCGTACAAAACTTGAAGCTACAGTCAGTGAAGTAGCAAGATTTGCCCTTACTCAAGAGTTAATGAGGTCGTATCTGATAAAAAATAATACCAAGTATGATAAAAGATCCTTATTGTTTTTACTATTTCACATAAATTGCAAACTTCTAAAATCTGTCTATCACTTTGATAAAGTACAAAAGAAAGGTTTCGTATCATTTGCTCTACAGAAATCACCAAGACAAATAAATACTTCATTCAAGGAATTTATGTCACGAGAAGCCGTAGAGCAGATACTAAAGTTCGAAAACCAATTGCAGGGTTTTTTCCATCATCAAGATCGAATATATATGTTTGTACGTCGAGGAAGTGACATGGATTTACTGCTTAATTCAAACAAAGTTGTTCATGGTCATAAGCCTGAGTGGATGATTTTAGATTTTTCGCTTGATGGTACACAGGTTAATCTCTGTGCTAAAAATACTAATAAAGCTGTGGAAATAGCAAATAGCATTGTAAGTGGGTATTTTGACTGCGAATGTACTTTTGTAAATATACAAGATAAGAACTTTCCACTACAAGTGCACAAATTTCTTCAAGCATGTATAGATGGTTCTGACCCTGACATTTGTATATTTGAGTTAAATTTTAAGTCAGATTATTTTAAAAATAGTAATACATATCTTACTTTAAATGTAAAACCGTATGATCCTATTGCACCAGAGTTACATATTTTAAAGCCATCTATTGGCAACATACTACAATCTATTCAATCAGCTAAAGTAATGTTCCAAAACAAAAAGGTAACATTTTCTTTCAAATCAAGTGGGGAAATCTATTATTCAGAGCATCCGCTCAATAAAAAAGAAAGAGAGGAGCTAAAGAAACATATGGAACAATCCTATGGCCTTAAGATCCTTTCACGAGCAAATTGCTGATCTTTTAAGTTCAAATGGTTCCTGGATTAATCCAAGCCAAAATCATATTAAAGCAGCAAGATACTTATTCGATCTTGGATTGATAAAAATGCAAGAAAGGTATTATATTGTTTGCTCTCGTGAAGAAGATCATCTTGATTGGCCAAATGTAATTGATTCAAGTTGTAGCAATGAGATTTTTATCGATTCAGACTTTGATGAAGCATGTGATGACGCTATTTGTGAAAACTGTTCTCGTCATATTCTGCCTAATACTTATCAAAAACAGAGATTTCATCTCTTATCCATATACTTAAATATAGAGAAAATCATAGACTGGTTTGAAACCGAGTTGAATGATTCAAGACTTATGTGGGAAAAAGTGGAAAAAGGAGTTTATTATATTTGTAATCAAGGTCGCATTTTAAATCTAATAATCCTTGATTTTTGTACTGATGCGGTATCTTTAACTATAGATAAACTTAGAGTCCACCCTACAGTTCTCATCACTCTAAAAAAAGATATACCAAATCTATTACTGAATCTATATGTAGTGCCAATGGTGAAACTGTTTTGTCAGCTTAAGACTGTAACTGAGATATTCCAAGAGGCAGCTAAAAGAGGAGTACCAGAGGTAGTAGAAAATACTTCTTTGCAAGTTTTACCAGCTTCGTATATTTCGCTTAAACGTGTTGAACCAATTATACCAACAAAGCTTTTGGAATTACAAGTAGTTAAAGGTATGGTATATGTTAATAGTATTGAAGTTATAAATAAAAAAGCTGCATCATGCCTTAATATTTTTCGAATATTGTTCAAGCAATTTTTACATGACTGTGAGAAAGAATTACCACCTGAAAAACATACACTTCTCAATATTAATCAGTTAGGAAAACTCTTGGGACTTAGTTTAGAAGCAGATTTAGAACATCAAATCAGAAAACCATTAAATAAAATGCAAAGAACAATCAAAGCTACACTTGCTGAGAAATTAGGATTAAGTATTGAACGTGATGATGTAATACAAACCCTTGGTTGGCAAAGATCATCATATGGTTATCGTATTAACCCTTTTACTTTGACTATAAAAAAATAGAATTTCCTGATTTTAAAAATTTTCAGCTCCATGAGTAAATTTTCCAACTCCACGTGCAAATGGTCCTGTTTTTACATCAAGCCATTTATCTTCTTTTGAACCATTAGCCATTCCTTTAACTATTTGCTTTGCTTGTAAAAGCTCTTGCACTATACGTTCTAGTCTATCCCTTCCCATACTATGAAAAACTTCAGGCAGTCTATGTCGTTGTTTATGTATTCCTGCACTTCCTGTATGAGTAAATGGATGTCCTGAACTAGCAGCTCGCGCAATTGAATCAATAAGATATATTTTTAGATCTTTATCGCTAATATTTTGAGCTTTTAATTGTTCAGTAATGTCTTCCAATAGCCCTGTTTCTTCGTTTCTTAGGTAAGTACGTATGGTACGATCAGCTAGGCCGTTTGCTTTAACAACTGCTCCATAAAATAAGGCATTTTGTCTTGGAATTTTTCCAACTGACCTAAAAATCATTGGTTTAGTAATATCCTCAACAGGCCAAAAAGCAAAAGAACACCTGACTCCATTTACGAGAGCAGAAGTACCTCGAATAGCATCTCGTGCTTGCTCTACTGTTGATATAGGCTTTTCTCCCTTCAGCTTTCTCATATGATGTGCAGTAATTATTGAAGCTCCAGTGCTACATGCTAAATCAGATAATAAACACATGAGATAATCCCCTACTGCTGGATCAGCGTTTAAATCTGCATGAATGAAAGAAGCAAGGGGATCAAATATAATGAGCTTTAAATCCTTTATTCTGCTCAGCTGCTTCATTATCGACTCAAATTCTGGAGATATTTCTACAACTTTACCCCGAACATTCTTAAGTATGGTAAATGATCCTCCTATATTTGGCAATGGTACAATAAATAGCCTATCTTTATATTTTAATCTCTCGCATTTTGGATCAAGTCGTTCTAAGCGACGATGTATTTCATTTGTATCATCCTCTGCGGAAAATACCACCACAGAACCATGTTCAGTAACAGGTGGGCCAAATCCACACACCTGGTCTATGCTACTTGCAACCTTGAGGGCAAGGTCAAGAAGAAGCATACCTTTGCCTGTATCTCCCATTGCAGCCAGAATGGAGGTTACACCCAAAGGAAATAATCCTTCAACTAAGAATCTTTGCTTTGGTACTGGACCTACAAAACGCTCCACACTCCAGCTAAAAATATCAAGCGGTGATTTAATAATTATTTTTCTTGAGTTTTTTTCGATGAAGTCAAAAATATCTATATTCTCTTGTACAGCATCAGCAGCATCCCAACTCCTTAGTTTATCTGGTGGAACCCTAAGCGTAGCAAGTGATGCAACACCAAGTTCTAAAAGCTTCTTTTCAGCGTTTTTGGCATATTTATTACCTGCTTCATCGTTGTCTGGCCAAATAATAATATGCTTGCCCTTAAGCGGAGTCCAATCTGTTCTATCAATAGGCGCATTTGCTCCAAACATCGCAGTTGTAGCTGTAATTCCTTTCTCTATAAGTGCTTCTGCGCATTTTTCTCCTTCTACAAGAACAACTTTATCGGACCTTAAAATACCCGGAATGTTGTAGAGTGGCCTTATCTCTGGCTCTTTGAATCTTTGTTTTTTAACATCAAATGGTTTAAACTGTTTTTTCTCTAAAGGAGGATCATAACGGTAGACTATTACGATTAGTCGGTTATTTTCATCGTAGTAGTTCCAACTACAGGTCAGATATTGTTCTAGACTTCTGATATTGTTTTGTTTTTTAAGACCAAGCCATTCACTTATTGAAGCTGCTACTTCAGAAAATTCTATTCTGGCGTTCTTTCCATGTACAGCTGCCCAAAGATCGATAATGTCACCACCTTCTCCCGTTGCAAAATCTTTCCATAATCCAGCTCTTTCACCTGTTAATTCTATTACAGTACTTTTACCTTTGTTACCCTGTACATCACCTACATAAAACTTATCGCCACGAAATGTTCCTCTTGGTAGTAGGTGAAAAAGACAAGATCTGATGTTTTGCAGAAGCTGAGTTTTCACGTTTTTGCAGACAAATTAAGTCGTAGCTATAATTTTAGAGTTCTGCCAACGCCCATTTACTCTGCTAATGAATTTTGCTGGTATTGATTTACCGTTTCTTAGCTCATATACTACTTGCAAGACATTTGCACGTTTATTTGGTTGAAACATTACCATACCAGAGGTATAAAAGCTTCTTAAAGCATTAGCACCAATTAAAGCTTGAAAAGGACTTTTTGCAAGTGTAGCTGTGGATACTTTTCTGGTATGACGTGTAATAATGATTCCAGCCATAGGATTAATTACAGAATGTAGTTTCTCTATTCTGTTTTGCAGGCCGAAAAATATATTTTCATAGTCAAGAGAATCCAAAACGATAAGGTCTATCATTTTGATATCAAACTTTTCTTGTATAATATCTTTTATTTTCTCTATACCTTCATCATTTAAAGTTAATCTCATCTTTGTGGTAACAATCAAGTTTTCTTCTGCTAGATTTGGTAGCCTTTGATTAGTTATGATTTGTTGTATACGTTCTCTGATGTAATTGTACTCCATCTCATTTTGCAGATAGACTATTTTTAGCGGTCTTGCTGACTTCATCTTAAGAAACGACACTCCTGCTGCAAGATGTGCAAGCAAAGAGAGAAGAAAATAACTTTTGCCAACCTTTGGCGTACCACCAATGACTAAAAGACCACCTGGAGTGAGAATTCGTGGAGCTATTATATCTTCTGGTATTGGTGATTGGTCACTTAAGTACTGCTTTACAGAAAATATTTTTTCTTCTCTTTTCCCCCCTTTTTTTTCTCCACTCTTTGATTTTTTATTGAGCCACTTTCTAGCAGAATATATATCACCCTTAATTAAAATCCAAAGATCAATAATATCACCACCAGTTCCTTCAGTAAAATTACGCCAATCACCAGCTTCCTTACCTACTATTTTAACTGTAATTGTATTTCCATTTAAGTCTCCAATATAAGTTTTTTCTCGGTAAAACTCGCCATTTGGAAGTAGGTAAGAAACACACTCCTTGATATTATCAATCAATAACATCTTTAACTCTTTTTGCTTTTTAGACATAAAATTCCCATACATATTTTTCATACGTGTAAAGTTGAGATTAGCTAGCTCACAAACAGTTTCAAAAGATTTTGAATTCAGCCAATTAATTGCTTCTTCTCTTAGCTTTGGGTTTTTTCCTACTGCGTCCTGAATACCTCTAGTAACGACAGCAGACCAAAGCTTTTCCTCGTCGTACTTCAAAATGGTACTCTGTCAATTTCATAATTTTTACGGTATTCTGGAGTAACTACTGAGGCAATTTTGTTCTTCTCTCCATATTCATCAGTTATAACACCTACCTTTACTGTAAACTCCAACCCATTTAATTCTGCAATTGAATTTAGCTTGCGAGCAAGGATTGCATTTTCTGAGTTATCATGTGGATGAATGTCGCGTGCTGATTCCAAGATACTGCGAAGCATAGAGCGACCCATTTCTCCCCAAGTATCTTCTGCTTTATTACTTTTAATACCAATTATTTGGTAAATCTTGTGCTTTTCATATAGACCTTCAATAACGGTAAATTCTGTATTTAAATAAATGCTACCGGTAGTAGGGCTTTTAGTAAACCAATGCTCATAACCTCCAGGCTTGATTATCATTTTTACCTTTACTATTGTACCTTTAGGTATTAGTCTACTTTGCGGTTTTACAGTGTTAAAATCAGTTAATAGGTTTTGTAACATACATCATTCTCCATGTTTAAATTTTAAAACTTGCTTTTAATCTTTGTAAGCAGTTTGCTCAGGTGCGGTTCTTCAACCATACTCAGGCGTCCACTGCGGTCTTTAGCTGGGTATCCCCAAGGGTTTAAAGTGTGGCAAACAAAAGAGCGCTTCTCCGTTCCATCATCTTTCTTGATTCCAACCATACTGATTACTTCGTCAACTATTCCAGGAATTTCACTAGCAGTTTTAGCCCCTTCGCATTGAGGTAGCCAAGTTGGACGATTGCAGTCATCGAGATATTGACCTAAAGTGCCAACTATGATGATGTCCTTATCTCTAATATGCTGAAACTGGTTGAGCCAAGCCATCATTTCCTGAGCAAGTAATCCATAGGCAGCTCTCATATCCTGTTTTCCTGATCTCTCAGAAAAAGCCTCAGGCTGCATTTTTGCCCATAATAGACATAAACGTGAAGCAACGGTTATGCTATCTACAAAAATGCATCGGTACTTGGAGAACTCAGAGGAAAAATCTTTGTATTTACTAGATACATGTTCATAGTGTCTTTGGCTGTATGCTTGATCGGATTTCAGCGCAGGATTAGGACCTCCTATAAGACAAGCTATATCTCTAGCTTCACTCCAAGTGCGAAGACTAATTGAATCTCCTTGCCAATCTTGAACAGCAAGAAGCCCTGCTTCAAAATCAAGGCAAAGTGTTGGTTCATCTACGGTCTTTAGGAGACTTGTTTTACCAATACCATAAGGACCAAAGATGACCATTTTTACACTTGATATTGTTTGCAATCTTTCATTATTATTCAAAATTTTAAGAACCATTATTTATCCATGCTATGATGTATATATATACAAGAAAGGCAAAAATTTTGTTCAATTTTTCTTTTTGCCTTCGTAGTAAATAGGAGAAAGTTTGGCACGTATCTTCTTGATAATATTGTTTAAAGTGGTTCTTGAAACGTTGTTCATTTTGGCAACTTCATGTAAGTTAAAAAATTTAAGTTGCTCACATATATTTTGCCATTCCTTTGGTAAAACCGAGATCATATAGTCTACATCAATGCGTTTTGTTATTTCACCCTCAAGTAGCTCTGTTACATCGATACTAATATAGTTATTGATATCGCGTTTTGCACATCGCTGTTTCTTTAACAGGTTAATAGCTTTATTTTCAGTTAATCTTGCTACAAAGGTGTTAAAGCTACTTTTATCTTCATCATACTGATCAAGGCATGGCCAAATTTCACAGAAGAGTTCTTGTTCAAGGTCTTCGTTATTCTCATCAATAAAGCACTTAGCAAGTTTTAGTCTATAGGCTTGGTATTTTACGTTTTTAACAATTATAGCTATATTTTTTAATTTCATGGTTTTCCCTAAAACAAATTAATGCTTTAAGGATGGAAGTTATTAATGCCCTTATGTAGGACAGGAGCAAAAATAAATAATACTGATGCAATTTTTAATCTATTGATATTCTATTGTTTTTTTTGAGAATAATACTGATGCAATTTAAAATAATACAGTTCAGGTTTTTGGAACCTATTTTGAATGGATTTCAATATTTTTAAGAATGGGTAGCTCAGGCTTCCTAAAGTTATATTAAAAACATATAAGAATTTCATATTTTGAAATTCAATATCACCTAAAGAGCTAAAAATGTGGATTTCGCTGTTAAAAGAATAGCTTAAATTTTTAAGAGGAAAATAGTTGAAAAGTATGCTCTCTATAACCTTAAGTTCCGTTCCTAATTACTGGCTTCCTAAATCAGGAATTAGGAATCAGGAATCTAGAACTAGCCTGTATGGCGGGTTTTCACCATGCGTTCCTAAAACCGTTCCTAGGAACGGCATATCTGAAGTCCGCCAATATGGAGGGTTCCAGCTTCCTAAAACCCTTATATATAATATATATATATAATACATATATAAAAATATACACATATATAAAAACATATAAAATATAAGATTTAGAATAATAAAAAAAACTCTAAAAGTAGAAAAATCATATTTAGGGTAAGTAAGGTTTTTAAATAAACATCTTCAAGAAAGAGTTAATTATAAAAAATTTTTCAAAAATTGAAGATTTTTTGGACGAAAATTTTCCAAATCTTGTATATATATGTACTCAGCAATTGAAAGGAAATGCTCACCCTAGATCTTGGCAAACAAACTGGTTGGACTATTTTACATGATGGAATAGTACAAAGTGGAAGTAAGAGTTTTCATGTTAGCAGGTTTAGTGGTGGTGGAATGCAGTTTTTAAATTTTCGTAATTGGCTTAATGCACTTAAGTATAAATTTCCAGGTATTGAAGTTGTGTACTTTGAAGAAGTGAGAAGACACTTGGGAACTGATGCTTCACATATCTATGGAGGGTTTTTAGCACATCTTTCTGCTTGGTGTGAAGAACATCATGTGCCATACAAAGGTGTATCTGTGAAAACTATCAAACGCTTTATAACAGGCAAAGGCAATGCAAGTAAAGCTGATGTAATTGAAGCAGTACAGGAAAAGGGTTTCTGTCCAACAGATGATAATGAAGCAGATTCTTTAGCTTTAATGTTCTATGTTATGAATTTTAGTAAAGATTTTAATACATTAAAAGTATCATAAAAAGTGGGTCCTTTCGGCCAGGCTGGAGGGGTTGGTGGTCCTGACCTCAGGCCTTCTTTAGCGTTAGACATATTTCAAATGTTAACTACTTACGAAATTATAGCTGAGAAGTGCTAAAAAGGAGAAAAAAAGGTGAGAATTACGCAAGCAGAATGGGCAAGGGAAAAAGGATTTTCAAGGCAATATGTCTGTTCTTTGGTAAAGAAAGGAATCGTTGAACTCAAAGATGGACTCATTGACCGAGAACAAGCAAATGAAGCGGTGGCAGCAATAAGAGATCCAAGTCAGCCACTGAGAAGAAAGGAGAGCGGAGAAAAGCTTTCCACGATGTTGCTAAAAACGCGAATAAAAAATGAAATGGAGCGTGGTAAACTCTTGGAAGCTAGAGTGAAAGCTGAAGTAGGCAAATTTGTGTCAATCGAAGAAGTAAAAAATGAAGCATTTAATGTAGCAAGGGTTGTCCGTAATAATTTACTTAATATTCCAAATAGAGTTTCAGCGCTACTTGCATCACTGAGTGACACTGAAAAGATTCATATGGCGCTCACTGAAGAGATTACAAACTCACTTGAAGAATTATCTAACGCTAAATTTTAATAATGTCTGCTAAGTTAAGTTTAGAATTAATAAAGTGCCTCATTAATCAACCTGGATTAGATGTTAATGTCAGAGGATTAAATGGAAAGACACCACTACATTGTGCTATAGAATTTGATGAATTAAGCATGGTGGATTTGTTACTCACGAAGAAGAATATTAATCCTTTTGTGGAAGATAATGAAGGTAAAACATCTCTTGATTACGCCAAAGAAGGGAAAAAAGCAGAAATATTACAAGCGCTAATTAATAACAAATACGGATCAGAACAAGATAGCTTACTTCATTTGGCTGCAATGATAGGTGAAGTTAATGCAGTGAGATATTTGATCAGAAAAGGTATTGACGTTAATGCACGAAATGCTTTGCATCATACTCCATTACATCTAGCGGCAGGCATAGGACATGCAGAAGTTGTAAAGATTTTGATAAGAGAAGGAAACGCTGAAATAGATGTCTTTGATGCGCGAAATCAGACACCAATGCACTATGCAGTTAATAATAAAAAGTTGGAGATAGTAAAGTTACTGCTGAAGCTAGGAGCAGATGTAAATAGTGCACGCATGGGACAAAACTCAATGAAATTGTCACCTGTTCATATAGCTGTAAGTAATGCTAATTATGATGAAAGAGATTTGTGTCTTGATATTCTCAAATGCTTAATAAAGGAGCCTAATGCTCAAGTAAATTTGCAAGACTACGAAAATAAAACGCCACTACATTATGCTGAAAGACTTAAAACAATAGAAGTTTTACTAACGCGAGAAGATATAGATCCTCTGGTAAAAGACGATAGCGGTAAAACACCATTCGATTACGCTAAACCTGAGATAAAGAAGGCTTTGATGAGTAATAAATATGGTTCTGAGAAGAATAGTCTACTACATTTAGCTGCACAAAGAGGAGAAATTGAGCTTTTAGATGCAATTTTAAAAGAAGAAATCGATATTGATATTGTAAATAATAAAGGTCTATCACCAATTTACCTTGCTGCAGAAAAAGGACATTTACATGTAGTAAAGTTATTGCTGAAAAAAGGAGCAAATTATACACCTGTTCTGCACTTAGCAATCAAATCAAACAATCTAGAGCTACTTAAAGTTTTATTTACTGAAAAAAATGGGGCATTGCTCTGCAGAGATACCATTATTAATTTTCCAACCCTTCATAATAAATATATAGCACAGAGAGAAATAGCAGATAAAAGGACGAAAAAACACAATAATATTATCTGCATCTATACTACAGTCAGCGCAATAGCAGTAGCAGTATATATAGGGTTGATAACAACAACAATAAGCAGTGCAATCATTTTTGCAACAATAACAGGGGTATTTGCACTTATTATAGCAATAATGATAAGTGAGATGAGCAAAAGATATATAGAAAACGAATTTCAGAAAAAGATGTTTATGGAACTGGAGGAGTGTAGTTCTACTGTTAATGATGTTGAGATAGAACCAGCAATAAGTAGGGTTAAGGTATGATCTATGCTACATCTTTTTCTGAAGGTTTTAGACCAGATCCGCAGCTTAAAGTATCAGAGTGGGCAAATGAGTATCGAGTTTTAGCAGCAACTGCAGCATCAGAGCCAGGAAAATGGAGAACGGAGAGAACTCCTTATTTAAAAGAAATCATGGATTCACTATCTCCATCTTCTCCAGCGGAGAAAATAGTATTCATGAAAGGAGCGCAGATTGGGGGAACAGAAGCTGGTAATAACTGGATTGGCTATATTATAGATCAGACTCCTGGTCCAATGTTAGTTGTGCAGCCAACAGTCGAAATGGGAAAGCGTTGGTCAAAGGGAAGATTTGCGCCATTAATAGAGAGTACGCCATGTTTAAAGAGTAAAGTAAAAGACCCAAGGTCAAGAGATTCAGGGAATACTGTACAAAGCAAGGAGTTTCCAGGTGGAATAGTAGTAATAACTGGAGCAAATAGCAGTGTAAGCCTCCGATCTATGCCAGTAAAGTATCTCTTTCTTGATGAGATAGACGCGTATCCAGGAGATTCAGGAGGAGAAGGAGATCCAGTACTGCTCAGTATTGCTCGAACTAATACATTTGCAAGGCGAAAGATTTTTTTAGTATCAACACCAACTATTCATGGAATAAGTAGAATTGAGAAGGAATTTGAAGCAACAGATAAGAGATATTTTTTTGTACCATGTCCGCATTGTAATTATTACCAAAATTTAAAATGGTCACAAATTAAATGGGAGAATAACGACTCAAGAACAGCACATTATGTCTGCACTGAATGTAGCAGCAAAATAGAAAATCATCAAAAAACAGAGATGCTTGAGCGTGGAGAAAGGAGACCTACTAATAGAGTAAAAGGTGAGAAAAAAGGATTTCATCTTTCAAGTCTTTATAGTCCAGTAGGTTGGTATAGTTGGCAACAAGCAGTAGAAGATTTTCTTCATGCAAAGGAAAGTGAACAATTACTAAAAGTATGGATAAATACCACTTTAGGAGAAACTTGGGTAGATAAAGGAGAAGTACCAGACTGGAAGCAATTATTTAACAGGAGAGAATTTTTTCAGATTGGCACAGTACCAAAAGGAGAAGTAGTTCTCACAGCAGGAGTAGATGTCCAAAAAGATCGGTTAGAAGTAGAAGTTGTAGCATGGGGAAGAAGCCGCGAAAACTGGTCAATAGACTACCGAGTATTTGAAGGTGATACAGGAGGAGGAGAAGTATGGGGAAAACTCTCTGAGCTCTTAAATCATCATTTTATCGGTGAAAATGGTCTTGAATATATGATAAGTATGATGGCGGTTGATGCAGGGTATGCAACGCAGGAAGTATACAACTGGGTAAGAGGTCATCAGGGCTGTGGAAGAGTAATGGCAGTCAAAGGTGTAAATAAAGCACTAGTGCCGCTGAGCAGCCCAAGTAGAGTAGATATAACAGTTGGAGGGCAAAAGCTGAAAAGAGGAATAAAGCTCTGGCCAGTCGGAGTATCGATATTAAAGTCAGAGCTTTTTCAATTACTTAATATTTTAAAAGATGGTGAAGAAACACCGCCAGGATATTGTCATTTTCCGGAGTATGCACCTGAATATTTTAAGCAGCTAACGGCAGAGCAATTAGTCAGCAAAGTAGTGAAAGGATACACCAAACAAGAGTGGCAAAAGGTAAGAGAAAGAAATGAAGTACTGGATTGCCGAATTTACGCAAGAGCAGCATCGATAGCACTGGGAGGAGACAGATGGCCAGAGAGTAAATGGAATAGTTTAGGTGAAAAACCAGAAAGCAAAAAACCTAAAAAAGTAAGACAGAGTAAGTGGTTGAAAAATGTATAATGAAGATTATTTAATTCAAGTCGAAGAAGCGATAAAGAAACTGCAAAATGGAGAGAGAGTAGTATCAATTGCATATGGTGACCATGTGGTGAGATATGCTGAAGTTCAGATAAATGATTTGCTCAGCCTCAGACAACGCATCAAAGGTGAACTAAAGATTGCTGGAATGAAGCCAAAGAGGAAAATTGTTTTTGCTACTAACAAGGGAGTTTTGTAATGTTACTAAAATCGTTCAAACAATTATTTCACAAGCCAAAAATCAAAAGCTCTGCCTGGGATGCAGGTGGATCTGGAAGAAGGGTAATGTACTGGCAAGGAGAAACAGGAAGCATAAATAATTTACTCTCTCAAAGCCTTGAGCACTTGCGCAGCCGCTCTCGGGATATGGTGAGAAAAAATCCATATGCAGCAAATATCATTGATACAATAGTAAGTAACTCTATTGGAACAGGAATAAAACCGCAATCAAAAGCAAGAGATGCGGAATTTCGGAAAAAGGTGCAAGAATTATGGCTGAAATGGACAGATGAAGCAGACAGTAGCGGAGGGAGTGATTTTTATGGATTACAAGCTCTAGTATGTAGAAGTATGATAGAGGGAGGAGAATGTTTTGTACGACTCCGAACAAGAAAGCTGGAAGATAGATTTTCTGTACCATTGCAACTTCAAGTATTGGAATCAGAGCATTTAGATAACAAAAGCAATCAGACTCTTGCGAACGGCAATATTATTCGTAGTGGTATTGAATTTAACCGACTTGGTCAAAGAGAAGCTTATTACCTATTTAGGGAGCACCCAGGAGAAGGTTCGTTTGGAGAATCAGTTAGAGTACCAGCAAATGATGTTTTACATATTTATAGACCACTAAGACCTGGGCAAATTAGAGGAGAGCCATGGCTTTCGAGTATACTGCTAAAGCTTTATGAGCTTGATCAATACGATGATGCAGAATTAGTAAGAAAAAAGACAGCAGCAATGTTTGCTGGATTTATTACGAGACTCGATCCAGAAGCAAATATTTTAGGAGAAAGTGAAAGTAATGAGCAAGGAGTAGCACTATCTGGTTTAGAGCCAGGAACAATGCAGCTTTTAGACCCAGGAGAGGACATAAAATTTTCAGAGCCGTCTGATGTTGGAGGAAGTTATGAAGCATTCATGAGACAGCAACTGAGGGCAATAGCAATAGGCACAGGAATAACATATGAGCAGCTAACAGGAGATTTAACAGGTGTTAATTATTCATCAATCAGAGCAGGATTAATAGAGTTTCGTCGTAGATGCGCTATGCTGCAACATAACATTATAGTATTTCAATTTTGCAGACCTATTTGGAATAGATGGCTAGAGTTAGCAGTACTTTGTGGAGAACTGAGTGTAGATGAAAAAGTAGTAAAAGCAGCGAAAGAAGAAGTAAAATGGATACCACAGGGATTTGATTGGGTGGATCCACTGAAAGATCAGCAAGCACAACAAATGGCAGTAAGAAATGGATTTAAGAGTCGATCGGAAGTAGTATCAGAAATGGGTTACGATGTAGAAGAAATTGATCAAGAGATTGCCGAAGATCAAAAGCGTGCTGATTCTTTCAACCTTCTCTTTGATTCTGATGTCAGAACACAAACAAAATAAATCTCATTGACATTATGAAAATTTTACAAACCAACTGGATGTGCAAGCCAATGATGATAGAGCAAAAAAGCTTTGACTTGTTGTCGCTATATAACGGAAAACAGCCTATATTTAAAAATATAAAACATGCAATGAATCAAAATATAGCAAGAACAGCAATAATACCAATTCATGGAATCTTGACGAAAAAACCAGGTGCGTTTGATGAAATGCTCGGGATGACATCATATGAGCAAATAGAAGAACAAATTACACAAGCATTAGCAGATAGTAGCATAGAGAAAATTATACTGGAAATAGATAGTCCTGGAGGAGAAGTAAATGGTATTTTCGACTTAGCTGATTTTATCTATAGTGCAAGAGGAAAAAAGAGGATAATAGCGATAGCAAATGATGATGCGTACTCTGCTGCATATGCTATAGCTTCAAGCGCTGAAAAGGTTCTTGTGAGTAGAACCTCTGGTGTTGGCAGTATTGGAGTAATAGCAAGTCATATAGATCAAAGTGGATTTGATGAAAAATGTGGAATAAAATATACCACAGTATTTGCAGGAAGTAGAAAAAACGATTTAAATCCGCATGAGCCAATAACGTCTGAAAGTCTGGAAAGCTTACAAAAAGAAGTAGACCGACTATATGAAATGTTTGTGCAGCTAATAGCAAGGAACAGAGGTCTTTCAATTGAAAAGATTCGATCAACAGAGGCAGGGCTATATTTTGGCGAGAAAGCAGTAGAGATAGGTCTTGCAGACGGAATGACAATTCTTTCATCTATTAATAAAAACAGGAGTATTACTATGAATGAACAAACTACAAATAACGTAAAAGAAGAAACTGATAATTTAACTAAGTATCGTAGTGAAGTTCTTGAATTAATACGTTTATGTAATTTATCGAAGATGCCAGAAAAGATAGGAGAATTTATTGAGCAAAGCGTAAGTGTTGAGCAAGCAAGGGAGGTTTTAATGGAATTACTTGCAGAGAGAGCGAAAAAGACAGAGATACTGAGTGCAATACCACAGAATTCAGGAGAAGAGTTGATGATGCAGGTAGCGAAAAGTCGTGCGCAATCAAACATTTAAAGTATGTGTATAACCGCCGTGTATAACAATCACAAATATGGCGGTAAAAAAATAAAAAAAGGAGAGAAAAAGACATGATAAGTATAACTGAAGGAAATAATTTAGGAGATCTTCTGAAATATGAAGTGTCCAACCTATATTCAAGAGACCAAATAACAGTAGCGAAAGGGCAGAACCTAAAGCTTGGCATGGTTGTTGGTCGTGATAAAGATGATCTAATAAAAACTATAAACTTAGCGGCCACAGACGGCACGCAAACAGCAATAGGTGTAATAACAAGTGATGTAAACGCAACGGAAACCACCAAAGCAGTAATCATTACGCGTATTGCAATGTTAGCTGATCATGCAGTTGTGTGGCCAGCAAATATCACTGAAGAGCAGAAAAATGCAGCAATAAAGCAGCTTGAAGGACGAGGGATCATCATCCGCAAGGGGGCTTAAAAAAACTATTAAAAACACAAAAGGGGGAAAAGAAAAATGCAAAATCCATTTACAAATACAGCATTTAGCATGACGGCACTAACAAATGCGATAAATATATTGCCGATAAATTATGGACGAATTGAAAATTTAAATTTGTTTCCAAGTAGATCAGTAAGATTTAGACATATTACCATAGAAGAGCAAAATGGAGTTTTAAGCCTATTGCCAACGCAGTTACCCGGAGCACCAGCAACAGTAGGAAAAAGAGGAAAAAGAAAGGTGAGAACATTTACGATTCCACATATTCCACATGATGATGTAGTGTTACCAGAAGAAGTGCAAGGAATAAGAGCATTTGGATCAGAAAGTGAACTTAAAGCGCTGGCGGATGTAATAACTGATCATTTGCAGCTAATGAGAAACAAACACGCAATAACATTAGAGCATTTGCGTATGGGAGCGCTGAAGGGAATTATTCTTGATGCTGACGGGTCAGAATTATTAAATCTGTACAACGAATTTGAAATCACACCAAAAGTAGTAAATTTTGCCCTAGGAACAGCAACAACAGATGTCAAGCGTAAGTGTATGGAAGTATTGCGGCATATAGAAGATAATCTAAGTGGTGAATATATGACAGGAGTTCATGCCTTGGTAAGCCCTGAGTTTTTTGATGCACTCACTTCTCATAGTAAAGTAAAAGAAGCATATGAGAGATGGCAAGAAGGAGCAGCGCTAAGGAATGATATGAGATCAGGATTTACGTTCTGTGGAATAACATTTGAGGAATATAGAGGGCAAGCAACTGATCCTGAAGGAACCGTAAGAAGGTTTATAGAAAGAGATACAGGACACTGTTTTCCACTAGGAACAGCAAGCACATTTACAACATATTTTGCACCAGCAGACTTTAATGAAACAGTAAACACTCTTGGACAGCCACTCTATGCAAAACAAGAGCCAAGGAGGTTTGATAGAGGGACTGATTTACATACGCAGTCAAATCCTCTGCCAATGTGCCATAGACCTGGAGTGTTAGTCAAAGTTACTGCAACATAACAATACCGGTAGAATGAATGTAGTGAGGTATTCTACCAGTATATTCCTTCTTAGCATACTTATAAACCTTAATACATAAAATGGAGAAATGCAAAAAAATATTAAGAGACTACTAAAAGATTGTTTTGCCCATTTAGGAAAAGTAGCTTTGTATGAATCAAATGATAAGTCACATATGGTACAAGTACTAAAACAACAGCCGAATAAACTTTATGAAATTGGTGATGGAAAATTTGTGGGAGAGATGCTTTTTCTTGAGGTAAGCATTTTTGATATACTGAGGCCAATGGTGGGAGATATTTTTGTTATTGATGGTTGTAAATATAAAGTATATTCTCCACCGCTGCGAGATAATTCAGGAATAGTATGGAATATAAGATGCACGGTACTTGGAGAAAAAGATGTTTAAAATTGAAGTTAATGAAAACATTGAGAGAATTATTCACGATATTGATGCCAGTAAAGCTAAAGTAGAACTGGCAGCAGTAAGAGCACTAAATAAAACGGCATCATGGTTAAAATTAAAGGCTATTCAAGAAATTAGTCAAGAAAAGCAAATTAGCCTGAAAATAATTAGAAAAAGATTGAGAATTATCAAGGCGAAGAAAAGCGCTGTGAAAGTTTTAATTAGGGCATATCTATATGATGTGAGAATGAGAAATATAAAACAAGCAAAAGCAGGATTTAATGATGGATTTATGGCAACGATGCCAAGAGGTTACCGTGGTATTTTTAAACGTGTAGGAAGAACAGCACTACCGATACAGGAGGTTAAACTACCACTTGAACCTGGGGCTTCAAGGATAATAGAAAATCTTGTTAATTATGAAACTGAAAAAGGATTTGAAAAGTTTTTTCAGCATGAATTGAATTATATTTTATGACGACATTTTGGATTAATTTACATGAGGCAATTTGCAATACGCTAAAGGCAGAGATACCAGCAATTCGAACTTGTGAGGTTTATCCAGCAATAAGGAAAGAGTTAGCAGCTCCAGCAATATTTGTGGAACTTAGCGAGTTTGAAAAAGGACATGATCCTGGAACAGAAGAATTAGCGCTGAGGGTAAGATTTGAGGCACGAATAGTGATTGATAGCACAATAGAAAATGCCCCTATTATTGTCAGATCATTAGCGTCAGAAGTAGCAAGAGTGGTAAATAAAAACACTTGGAAAGTGGAAAAGATTTCACCAGGAGAGTTTATCTCAGGAGGAGAAGATGGCTTTAGACCAGAGCTCGATGCATATTTAGTATGGATGGTAGCGTGGGTGCATGAATTACATCTTGGTCATTCAGTATGGGCAGAGAATAGTATTCCGCCGAGCACTGTTTACATTGGGTTTACACCTGATATTGGAGTTGCTAATGAGCATAAATATGTAAAGGTTGGCAAAAATAATGAATAGTTTTGAGAATGCAGAGTTATCAAGAAAATTGGATAATCTGATTAGACTTGGCACAGTAGAAGAAGTGAACTGTGGCATGGCTAAGGTACGTGTAAAAATGATAGGTAATATATTAACAGACTGGTTACCATGGGTAACAACAAGAGCTGGAGAGGATAGAAGTTGGTCTGCACCAAGTATTGGAGAACAGGTGATAATACTTTCGCCATCTGGTGAAATTGCTAAAGGGATTGTTTTGCCAGCCATTTATTATGAAAAATATCCTCCTACAGAGGGAAGTAAGGAAGAAGTAAGCGGTTTTATTTTAAAAGATGGAACAGTTGTTTACTATGACCGTAACGGCCATAAGTTTACAGTTTCTATCAAAGAAGAAGGAACGCTTATTTTTGCGGTAAAAGAAACGCAGATGGAAATAACTAGTAAGGAAGTTATTTTAAAAACGGGAAAATCAAGTTCAAATATAACTGATGAAAAGATTGTCTTACAGGTTGGGAACTCAAGTCTAGAGATTACTGAGAGTGGCATTAAGTTAAATGCGAAAAAAATAGATTTAAACTAGCCGGAGAAAAATGTTAGAGCTAATAATGATAAGGGTATTATGATTGGTGATATTGATCATACCTCTCAAACATCAGAATTAAGTGGATATGAATCAGGATGTGAAGATGAGTCAAGAAGAGAGGAGGAAACAAGAGGTTCATTGTTAGGGCAAAAACGACTTTCAGAATCAGACAAAGATTTAAGTTTGGCAAAACAGGGAAAAGTTGTTCGTTTTGGTGATATGTGTAACCAACATGGAGATTATTTACAAAGCCCTGGTATAGGAGGAAGCAGTAATTTGTTTGTAAATGGTAGGCCTGTGCATCGTCAAGGAGATGAATGGTCACAACATGCATCAACAGACCCTTATAAGCTACCACATATTAGTCAATTCCTTCTTAAGGGATCAAATTCAGTATTTGTAAATGGTAAAGCAATTGCTCGTACTGGTGATCTAATTTCTTGTGGAGCAATAGCAGAAGAAGGGAGTGATAACGTTTTTGCAGGGTAAATAATATGCGTGGTATGAGTTCTGAAACTGGCAAAACAATAAGCGGTATAGAGCATTTAAAACAATCAATAGTTGATATTTTAACTACACCAATTGGTACTCGTGTTATGCGTCGAGATTACGGGTCCAAATTGTTTGAATTAATTGATCACCCAATTGTACCAGGTTTTGCGCAAGAACTTTATGCAGCAGTTGCAGAAGCGCTAGAAAAGTGGGAACGTCGATTTAAGCTTCAACGCGTACAAATAACAGAAATAAAAGAAGGCAAAGTAACTCTCATTTTAGAAGGAATCTATCTGCCAAATGGAAAGCCGATCCGCCTTGATGGTATTATAGTATAAGGTAGTAGGATGAAAACACCAAATATTGTCGAAACATTAAAATTTGAGGAAATCTTTTCGCGAATGAAAGAAGAGTTAGTACGTCGAGATGCAAGTTTTTCTGCGCTAACTGAGAGTGATCCAGCAATAAAGATACTGGAAGTAGCAGCATGGCGTGAACTTTTGCTTAGGCAAAGGATTAATGATGCAGCACAGGCAAATTTACTTGCTTTTGCAAGAGGTAATGACCTTGATCACTTGGCTGAATTTTATGGTGTGCTGAGAAAGGAGTCAGAGAATGATGAATCCTTAAGGAAGCGGGTAAAAGCCAAAATTGTTGGTTGGTCAACAGCAGGAAGCAAAGAACATTATCGCTATCATGCATTATCTGCTGACACAAGAGTAAAAGATGCGCAAGTGGTATCACCTGTACCAGGAAGTGTACAGATTTCAATACTTTCTACAGAAAATGATGGAGTACCTTCAGAAGAATTGCTAGAGATCGTCAGAAATAACGTTATTCGCGATGATATTCGTGTATTAACAGATACGCTTACAGTTATTGGCTGTGGTATTATTCCCATTACTATTCATGCTAAAGTGCATATTTACCCTGCTGCATCAAAAGATGTTATCGCAGCTGCAAAGGAACAATTTATCAAAGGTCTTGAGTCTACTAAAGGTTTAGGGTGGAATGTAACCAGGTCCTGGATTATTGCTCATCTTTTTACAGAAGGTATACAAAATATAGAGCTTACAGAGCCGATAGAAGACATCGTCGTGCAAGATAATGAATGCGTTACTTTAAATAATTTAAGTGTTAGGTAAAAATTGGTGATACTTCCTCCAAATGCTTCAAAGCAAGAGCAAATACTTACAGACATAATTAATTATTCTTTTGATGCAAATTCTCTACGGGGATTTAAATTTAACCCACAGACTGAAATGTTGCCGTGGCTAGTAGCGGAATACGGCTTGGGAGAAATTTTATCCTGGGGTAAGAAAGCTACTAAGAGTGCATTAAAAGAATGGGTCTTAGCTAAGCAAAACGGAATAAGATTTCAACGTTTGCGCGGTACACCACAGTCACTGAAGATGGCGCTGAAGTGGGCAAACATTGATAATATTACCATTCAAGAAGAACCACCAGGAGAGCATTTTGCTGAATTTCAAATTGGCATCTCTGATGTTCCTAATGACTTTTTTGTCGATAGTGTAATTGCTCTGGCAAAATTTTCTGCACCGGCAAGATCTCGATTAATGCGAATATTCAATGACTATTACAATGCTCAGCGGTTTATGTTAGATGAAAGTATTTTTGGAGATCTTCTTTCAGACTACTCAGGTGTAAAAATAGCAAAAGAAGGACCAGTATTATCGTTTGGAAGAAAAAACTCATTTGAGCTAAAAATAGGAAATCCAAGATTTAAATTTGGCACTTTTAGATCACATTATGATAGAAGTTACAGTAATGATTTATATAGGTTAGATGTTGCAACATTAGGAGAGACAGAGCCTCACACGAAGAATTACAACGGTACATATGAAAGAAATCATGAGTGGTACAACTTAGAAGCACTATATCCTCTACCACAGAGTTTATTGCCAGAAATTAAGTTTGCTAAAGCATTGATAGTATTGTCAGATAGTTGGAATTTAGGGGATATCAATGCTTGTTTTGCATCAACTACTTATGAAGAAATAGAGCATACACTTCACTTAAGTGAAGATAAACTTTCTGAGCAGATTTGGAATTTTCAACGTACACCAATTTTAGAGCGATTTAGTATAACTTATTACTATGAAGCGAAGAATCTTACTGATCAAAGAATAATAGACTTTAATCTAACAGAATATCATGTTGATTGTCAAAATGACTCAGATTCAAAGCAGAAAGATTCTATTCATGAGCTAGAAAATTACGTAGCAGCATTTTATTCAGGTATGGTTACTTGGCATGAACATCGCCACTTAAATCGCCCTTGGAAAGATTTTGATCCTATTATTGCAAAAAAATTGGACGTTTTTTCTACGGATCTTGTATATACATAATATCAACTGCACAATCAACTATGTCAGTACTCACACAATCAGGCAGAGCAGCTATTGCTGCGAGCATAAAAGAGCAACCGATACATCTTGCTTGGGGATCTGGGGATTCTACCTGGGAAAGCAGCTACAAAGTTGAAAAAACTTTTGCAGCAGGCGGCAAGATGAGTTTAGATCACCACACTATTAAAGATGTAAAAGTTTATACAGGGCAAACAATTTATCAGTCAAGCATAGATTATATAGTTGATAGTAGCTCAGGCACTATTGAGCGTGTAGAAAATGGTGCAATTATAGCAGATAGCGTAATCACTATAGAGTATACTCAAGACACACCACCGGAACTAATTACTTCTGCAACATTAATTAAGGAAGTTGGACGTCGTGTTGTTGATGAGGTGCTCTTTTGCAGTGGTGATGAGAATGGAGAACTTGTGACTCCATCTGGAAGGTTTAAACCATCTAATGTACCAACTAATAATCTCTATCTTAAATTTACTTTCGATTTCACGGACGCAGCAAATCAAGTAATAAGGGAGCTCGGGGTTATGGTTGGTACAAAGGTAAAGGAAAAAGTGTCATCTGGGAAGAGATATTTTGAGCCAAAAGACGTGGAAAATCCTGGAATTTTGTTAGTTTTAGAACACACCGTGCCACTTATCAGAACATCTGCAACTCGGGAAACTTTTTCATTTGTTGTAACTTTTTGAAACAAAATGACCTTAAATAGTTATTATAACCGCTTTAATCCTGACAAAGAATATGAGAAAAGCTTGTTTCTAGCAGGAAGAGGTCTACAGTCTGCAGAATTAAATGAGACTCAGGAATATGCTCTTTCTAAGCTTAAAGGCATAGGTGATGCAATATTTCGTGATGGTGATGTTATAACAGGAAGCAATTGTATCATAGATAAAGAAACTGGTAAAGTTACACTTGAAGCAGGAAAAATCTATCTTCGTGGAGCAGTCAGAAAAGTCAAAAAAGAAGAATTTATTATTCCACTGAGTACCACAGTTCGTATAGGTGTTTTTTTCACCCTATCTACCATTACAGAGCTTGAGGATGAAAATCTTCGTGATCCTGCAGTTGGTACAAGAAACTATCAGGAAGTAGGAGCTGCAAGGCTTAAAGTTTCTACCATTTGGGGTTATCAAGCAGAAGGTCTTTCTCCACGTTTTTCTGAAGGAGAGTTTTATCCAATCTATAACATTGAAAATGGAGTATTAATAGAACATTCACCACCTCCACAAGCAAATATAGTAACTACCGCTCTTGCTCGTTATGACAAAGAGGCAAATGGTTCCTACGTCGTAAATGGTCTTGAAGTAATGTTCCTGCAAAAGGAAGTGGGGGAAGGAGGAAAAAAAATATTTGTGATTAATGAGGGCAAAGCTCATGTTGATGGCTATGAGATTGAACTTCCTCACAGTATTCGTGTTTCTTTTGATGAAGATCCGGATATAAAATCAGTTGAATCAGAACCACATACTTTTCAGCCAAATAGCCAAAGAGTAATGGAACTTAAAGTTAATGATTTTCCAATAAGTGAAATCAAAAAAGTAGATATAACTGTTCAGAAAACCATTACTGTTACTCATGGTTCGTACTCAGGAGCTATTGATCCGATACCTGACTCTGCAGTACTTGAGATTATTCAAGTTAAACAAGGTAATGTTATTTATGAAAATAGTGTAGATTATAAACTAAACGCAGGAAATATTGATTGGTCATTACCTGGCAAAGAACCAGCTCCTGGGAGGAGTTACCTAATAACCTATCGCTGCCGCACTCATGTAAGCCCTGAAGATATAAATGAAAAGGGATGTAAAGTGAAAGGAGCAGTTGATAATAGCTTGGTTCTGGTTGATTACACCTGGAAAATGCCCCGCTATGATTTAATTACTATAGATGCAAAAGGCGCAATAAGAAGGATAAAAGGTATAGCTCACCCTTGGAGACCATCGATGCCTAGAGCGCCTAGTGGACAACTTTTGCTTTGCTACATTCACCAAACATGGAAAAACGGAGAAAAAGAAGTGGTGAAAATAGTGAATAATGCTATTCATGCTGTACCGATGAATGACCTTGAAGCAATGAAAAAAGGAATAAATGATCTTTATGCGCTGGTTGCACAGGAACGTCTACGCAGTGATGCAAATTCAAGAGAACCTACCACGAAAAAAGGAGTATTTGTTGATTCGTTCTTCGACGATGATATGCGTGATCAAGGAATTTCGCAGTCTGCAGCAATAGTAAATAGAGAGCTAGTTCTGCCAATAGATGTAGAAGTTGCAGATATTGAAAAAGGTGGGGAAAGATATCTTTTGCCGTATGAACTTGAACCGGTACTGGAGCAGCTTTTACAGACCAAAGGAGAAAAGATCAATCCATATCAAGCCTTTGATCCAGTCCCGGCACAAATTACTCTAAATAAAAATATAGATCACTGGACAGAGGTAAAAACAAATTGGAAAAGTCCAGTAACCAGAGTGTTTAATGTTAAAGAAACGACAGAGCTGCTGTCAAGTACTTCATACGAAACTGAATTTATGAGAGAAGCAATACAGAATTTTGAGATCGAAGGTTTTGAGCCAAATGAAAAACTTAAAGAAGTAAAATTTGATGGCATTTCTATTATACCTATGGCATAGAGGAAAAAAAAGTGGAAGCTAACAATCAGGGAAAATTAAAAGGAAGGGTGAAAGTGCCGGCAAATATTCCAGCAGGTACTAAATTGGTGCAATTTTTCGGTGATAAAGGCAGTTATGGAGAAGCAACTTATACTGGTAAAAAAACTATTACCATAGAAGAAAGAAGAAGAGTTATTGCAGCAAGACGAGTTGATCCTTTAGCGCAAACATTTACTCTAAATGAAAGCAGACACATAGGAGGTGTGGAGCTATGGTTTATAAATAAAGGCAAAAAACGTGTTGTTGTGCAGATTAGAGAAACAGCAGTGGGAATGCCCTCGCAGACTGTCATTGCTGAAAGCTATATTGAGCCAAAAGATATAAAGATAGATGGCACAGCAACACGTATAGAGTGGTCACCAGTGTTTTGCCATGCAGGGCAAGAGTATGCAATAGTACTACTTACTGATGATTCAGTTACTGCAGTAAAAATAGCAGAACTTGGCAAATATGATGCAGTAAATAGCCGTTGGGTAACAAGTCAGCCATATCAAGTAGGAGTATTACTATCATCAAGCAATGCAAGTACCTGGACACCACATCAAAATTTAGATTTAACGTTTCGATTACTAGCTGCAAAATTTAGTGAAAATTCTCATGTTATTGATCTTGGGAAAGTTACTGTAAACAACGTATCAGATTTAATAGTTTTAACAAATGTTGAAAAAGTAGCATTTGACACCAATGTGGAATTTATTTTAACAGACGAAGAAGGGAAAGAAAACTTTTTGTCTGATAATTTGCCGCTTGCACTGCGTGAAAGATTATCTGGAGAGCTAACAGTAAAGGCAAATTTAAAAGGGTCAAAAGAAAAAAGTCCAGTGCTATATCCTGGGTTACAGTTAGTTATGGGTAATATAGGGGAAAAAGGAGATTATGTTACAAGAAGCATTACAGCAGGGGCTAACACTAAAATTACCATAACATATGATGCGCTGATACCTGGCACTGCAGATGTTAAAGCATATGTGCAAAAAAATGTGGATTGGCAATTAGTAAATTTAACATCAGGAAAACCTATTGGGGAAAATTGGGTAGAGAGAACTCATGTGCTGACAAACTTTAATGGCAATGAGACAAGGATAAAATTAGTTTTAAGTGGAACGGTTATCTATCGTCCTAAAGTAAAAAATTTGCGAGTGATTATTACTTGAATCAATGCCAAATGACCAAAGCAAACGAGGATATACACTACCACATCCAGAAAACATTGCAGTGGAAGATGTGGTACGTATTCGAAAAGCGGTAGAAAAAATAGATGAAGATATTAGTGAGAGGGAAAATAAACATAATCAACTTAAGAGTAATTTTGAGCGGTTTAACTTTGAAACTTTTTTAAATTTGTGGAGTAATGAATGACGATTGCCAAAGAAGTAGTTTATGCATTGCATCAGAGACTAAAAGATTTATCTGTAAATGCTACCCCTGATCAACTCGCATATCTCGCAAAATCTCTAGAGTCTATTGCTGGTCAAAGTACAGTACTTGATATTGTACAGATGACTGATGCAAAATTAAAAGAGCTTCTTGACAGTAGCACAAGTCATTTAAATAAATTAGATAGTAGTAAAAACAATGCATTAGCGGCAATCTCTGAATTGGAGGGAAAGTCGTTAAAGAAAATAGATGAAAAAGGAATTACAAACTTATCACTACTTGATAGCAGAAAAGATTCACATGTTGCCACCATCAATAATGCCGGAGACCTAAATAGCATAAGAAACACATTAAATAGCCTTAAAGCCATAAGCGATATACCAACTGGTTCATCAATTATGAAGGAAATAAAAACTAGAGAAGACCAGTTAAAAACCCTTACAACTAAATTTAACTCGATTAATGATGTGCCAAATGGGTCATCAATCATAAAAGAGATAAGAAAGCGCAATATGGTTGAACCTGAATCATTACCTTTTCTGTTCGGCATTCTTAATCGATATAATGACTATGGTTGGTCTGATGATAATGGCTATTTCAAAACAGAATTAGGGCAGTGGTATAAAGATACAGCAAAAACCGACTATATGCTGCAGCTCCTTGCAGGTAGTAATACTTATGATTGTACGTATTCTAGTTTTTATCATCCACCACAGTTGTACTTCTTACAAGGAAGTAACGGTAAATTTCTGTACAGAAAAGCATTTTTACGTCGTAGTCACAGCTCAGATCAATACAGTTACCCATATGCACTACTTGGAGTAATATTTGTAAAAAACACTACAAACAGCGATAAAACGCGAACGCTTCATTTTAGTGGTTCATCACGTTGGAGTTCAGGATATGAAGGAGCAGGGTTATTCGTAGGAACACCTAGTCACGTTAATACTAATAAATTGGCAATCTCAGGAATAACTTGGACAAATATTTACAACTACTCAACTAATTCTGCAGTATTTAGTAGTTCAAATAATATTACTGTGCCAGCAAATAAGACAATAGCAATTTTATTTTACGCATCGCCATATTTTTACACATCTGATTATCACCATTACAGTTGGTTTATGAGGTGGAGGATTTATAACTTTCGGAGCAATTTTTTAACTACAGGGCTTGAGATAGATGTGGAAAGAACGCTAAAAGCTTGGCAATGTCCAGGATTATCTAACACGCATGAGATTTGGAGGTAACAAACAATGTCTATCTACATTAGATTTGAAAATGATAAACAAGTAGAAACAACAATACTTGAAAGCAAGCCAAAAGGTAAAAATTGGTATGAAGCACCAGAAGATTTTGATTGGCAAAAAAGCTATTGTTTAACAGAAGGAGGCAAAATTGCTCAGCGAAACCAAGAAGATATTGAATTGGAATTATTGCAAAATGCGAAGTTTTCTGCACTTTCTAATCTTCGTGCTTATTATGATAACTATACTAACCAATACACAGGAAGTTCTCGTCAAAAAGCTAAATCGTATGCGATACAAGCGAAAGCTGCAGCGAACGTTTTAGCAGCGCCAGAATCTATAGATGAAAAGGATGCGGAAATTATAGAGCCATTAGCAAAAGTCCGTGGTATTACAGTTATCGAAATGGCAAGGATAATCGAGGAAAAAGTGAAAAAAGCAGTAAAAGCGATAGTAAAATGCGAGGAGTTGGAAGATATGGCGAAGAGGAAAATTGAAGAAGCTAAAAGTAAAGAAGAACTGCAAATTTTGCTAGATGATTGTAAACAAAAAATGCAAAACCTAGAAAGTTAAATTCTTTTCAAAAATCAGCGTGCAAGGAAAAAAATGACAGAACAATTTTTACACGGAGTAAATGTTATTGAGGTAACCTCAGGAGCAAGAGCAGTACGTACAGCTAAATCATCAGTGATAGGTGTAATTGGTACTGCACCTGAAGCCAATGAGCAAAAATTTCCACTGAATAAACCAGTACTGATAGAAGGAAGCTTAAAAGAAGTAGCAAAACTTGGAAAGAGTGGCAGTTTACCTTCTGCAGTAAATGGAATATTTTCCCAAATTGGTGCAACAGTAGTAGTTATTCGAGTTGAAGAAAGTGAGAACAGCGATCCAAAATTAAAAAAAGAAGAAACGCTGAGAAATGTAATTGGAGGAGTTGATAAAGAAACCGGAGAATATCAGGGAATTGAGGCGTTTCTCAGCAGTGAAAGTATAGTTCATGTTGCGCCAAGAATACTCATTGCACCTCAATTTACTCACCAACTCCCAGAAGATGGCAAAAATCCAGTAGTTGCAGCATTAATTTCTGTAGCAGAAAAACTGAGAAGCATAATAGTAGCAGATGGACCAAATACTAATGATGAAGAAGCAATAAAATGGAGAAAAAGTGTTGGTAGTTCAAGGATTTATGTTATTGATCCATGGGTTAAGGTATTTATTGAGGGAAAAGAAGAAACTTTGCCGGTAAGTCCTTTTGTAGCTGGTTTAATAGCGAAAGTAGATAGCGAGCAAGGTTTCTGGCATTCACCTTCAAATAAAGAAATAAACGGAATTATTGGCACAAGCAGGCCTATTGATTTTACGCTCGGTAATACAAATTGTAGAGCAAACCACTTGAATGAAAATGAAGTAACAACGATAATTCATCAAAATGGCTATAGGCTTTGGGGCAATAGAACATGTTCAAATGACTCGAAATGGGCTTTTTTGTCAGTGAGAAGGACTGCAGATTTAATCAATGATAGTTTACTTAGAGCTCATCTCTGGGCAGTTGATCGCAATATCACCAAAACTTATATAGATGATGTAATTGAGGGGGTGAATTCTTATTTGGCCAATTTAAAAGCACAAGGAGCGATTATCAGTGGAAAATGTTACGCAACACCCGAACTCAATACACCAACAAGTATTGCAAGCGGGAAAGTGTATTGTGACTTTGAGTTTACACCACCATATCCAGCTGAACAGATTACTTTCAGGTCACACCTTGTGAGTGGCGCAATATTGTAAAAAGGAGAGAAAGAGAGATGTTACCAAAGATTTTAAAGAATTTTAACGTATTTGTTGATGGTCGAGGTTATGCTGGTCGTATCGATGAAATTAGCCTACCAAAACTTGCAATAAAAACTGAAGAATATCGCGCAGGTGGAATGGATATACCAGTCAGCATTGATATTGGTATGGAAAAGCTCGAAGCAGATTTCACTTTTTCTGAATATGACTCTGAGCTCTTTAGACTTTTTGGATTGATAAATAATAATGCTGTCTCTCTTACTTTAAGAGGAGGTTTGCAGGGAAGTAGTGATGCCGAATCAGTAGTAATTAACTTAAGAGGGCTCTTTAAAGAACTTGATTTTGGTAGCTGGAAACCTGCTGAAAAAGCAACACTAAAATGCACTGTAGCTGCCAACTATTATAAGCTTACTATTGATGGGAGAGAATTGATTGAAATTGATGCAGAAAACATGATTCGCAAAATCGATGGTGTTGATCAAATGACTTCTATGCGCATAGCTCTAGGAATTTAAATAAAGAGGTAAAATAATGCAAAAAATTAAATTAACTGAACCAATAAAAATCGATGGAACTTTAGTTTCAGAGCTAACTCTACGTCGCCCAAAAATTCGAGACCGTTTAGCTGTTGAACGTATGGGTAATAGCGATGCAGAGAAAGAAGTAGCACTGATTGCAAATCTTGCAAGTATTTCAAGAGAAGCAGTAGAAGAACTTGATTTGGCAGACTACAGTAAGATTCAAGAAGTGTTACAAGGTTTTTTGTCTCAGCAGAAGAATTGAGGCTGAGCATATTATCACTTAGCTCAATGGTTGGTGGTGGAATCAATCAGTGGCTTGATATGGATATTGAAGAATTTATTATATGGTTTGAAAGTAGCGGAAAATTATGCAAATGAAGGCAATTTCTATAGTAATTGGAGCAACACTGCAAAGCAGTTTTAATAGTACGATAGCAGGTAGCACGAAGCAACTTTCTCGTATTGGTAGTACGATAAAACAACTTGAATCATCAAGTAAATCAGTATCAAAGTTTAAACAATTAAGCCACGATGCTCTGCTTGCTAGGCGTTCTTGGAATGAACTAGAAATAAAAACAAAAGCTCTTGCTCAGCAGATAAAAAATACAGGAGCACCAAGTAAGAGCCTGCAAAACGAGTTTACAAGGTCTAAAACTGCAGCACTGAAAGCTAAAACAGCTTATTTACAAAAAAGAAGTGCTCTTCACCATTTACGCACGGAGTTCAGTAAAAGTGGTAGAGATATAAAATCTCTTATTGGAGATCAAGTTAAACTTGGCTCTTCTACTCAAAAGCTTAAAAATAACTATACAGCTTTAAATTCTGTAATGCAAAAACGTAAAGGAGTTTTAGCGCAAAGAGCAAATTTTAGAGCTCAAATCATGGATACCGTGGCACTTGGCCTCACGCTTGCAGCACCACTTAAGGCTGCAATTAGTTTTGAGAGCGCCATGGCTGATATAAAGAAAGTTGTAAAATTTGAAGATAGAGATGTAAATGGTTTAACGAAACTTGGTGAAACATTAAAGGAAATGTCACGGACAATTCCGCTATCTGCGGCAGAACTTGCGCAAATTACTGCAAGTGGTGGTCAACTTGGTATTGAAGCTAAAGATCTTACGGTTTTTACAGACACTGTAGCTAAAATGGCAACTGCGTTTGATATGTCAGCAGAAGAAGCAGGAGACGCTATTGCTAAACTTTCTAACATTTATCAAATTAAAATTGGTGAAATGGCAAATATTGGTGATGCGATAAACCATATCTCTGATAACACTGCTGCAAAAGCTAAAGACATTGTTCCTGCATTAAACAGAATCGGTGGTACAGCAAGGCAATTTGGTTTAACTGCAATGGAAGCAGGAGCTTTAGCAAGTAGCTTCATTAGTCTTGGCAAAACTCCTGAAAAAGCAGGTACGGCGGTTAATGCAATGCTCAGCAAGTTGCAAACAGCAAGTAAACAAGGTGGCAATTTTCAAAAAGCGTTTCAAGTGCTAAAAATAAATGCTCAGGAGTTTGAGAAAGCAATCGGTAAGAATGCACAAGGTACATTAGTTAAGTTTTTAGAAACAGTTGCAAAATTAGATAAGCAAGAACGTTCTAGCGTTCTTTTTGACCTCTTTGGTCTTGAATATCAGGATGATATAGCACTACTTACTGGTAGTCTAGATGAATATAGAAAATCTTTGCGATTAATAAACGAAGAATATCATGGCTCAATGCAAAGAGAGTTTGAAAATAGAGCAAATACTACAGCAAATAATCTTCAGTTACTTAAGAACTCAATAGCAGAATTGGGTATGAATCTTGGTGCGGTATTATTACCACCTTTAAATTTTACTGTTAATCTTCTCAAGTCAGCAACTACACAAGTAGCGCTGTATGCAAAAGAATATCCAATACTGACTACAGTAATCACGAGTACTGCTACAGCGTTGATTAGCATTAAAATAGCAGCTATATCTCTTGGATATGCTTGGACTTTTATAAAAGGTTCTTTATTCGCTCTTTTATCTACTTGGAGAATGTTTGGATCTGTTATTACTTTGGTAAAAATAGGTCTTTATTCTACTTCTGCAGTTTTTCCAGCAATTATTGCTGGATTTAAAGCATTAACAATTGCCGTGATGAGTAACCCTATGGGGCTGATTATTGGTGGTATTGCTGTTGCTGCAACTTTGATAATTACCAAATGGCAAGCAGTAAAAAATTTCTTTATTACTATTTGGGAGTCAGTGAAAGTTGTGTGGAAATCTTTTTCTGATTGGGTAGGAAAATTTTGGAATAATATTGCTCAGCCTTTTAAAACAATCAGTAATCTGTGGAGTAAAAAAAATGAGGCTAAGTTAGAGGTTAGATCCGTAAATAATGTTATAAGAGATTCTCTTAAACACCCAATTGCAGCGCACAGTAAAACTGTAGAGAATAGAACGCAAAATAATCACCTTAGTATTAATATTCACTCAAGCCAAGATGCACGCAGTATTGCTGATGAAGTGATGGAGCGAATTAGAGAACAATTTAGTGGCGCACTTTACGATATAAATTAAATTATGTTATCTCTTGGTCCATATAGATTTTCATTAACTGAGCAAGGTTTCACACGTAGAAATGAATATCGTTGGCCCGCGCTTGAGCGCATTGGAGAAAAGCCATTGCTTCAAAGTATTGGCCCTGGGGAGGATATTATTGAGCTTGCAGGAGTAATTTATTCAGGAGGACTGGAGCAAATAAATAATATGCGAAATTCAGAAAAACCTTTCTTGCTAATTGATGGCCAAGGTAATATTTTAGGCCATTTTGTTATTGTAAAAATAGAAGAAACGCAGAAATATTTTTTTCCAAATGGTGAACCAAGAAAGATTGAGTTTCATTTAAGTTTAAAACATTATAGCAATTTATCATCACAAAATAACACTACTGACTTTACTGCAGCTGACAATGATGTACTACAAAACTAAAGAAAATGATATGTTAGATTTAATCTGCTGGAACTACTATGGATTCAGCTCAGAAGCAGTTGAGATTGTGTTAAGAGCTAATCCTGGACTTGCAGAGTATAAAAGTCTTCCTGCAGGATTAATCATTAAACTTCCTGTTATTCAAAAAGAAACACAAAAGCAAGTAGTGAAACTATGGGATTGAAATGATACCAGATTTTAGCATTTCAGTAGAAGGGATTTTAATCACTGAACTAGTAAAGAGTCGGCTGATATCAATGCACATTACTGATGAAGCTGGAATAATAAGTGATACTGCTGTAATTCATCTTGATGACCATGATTCGTTATTTGAGATTCCTAGAACTGGGGCAAAGCTGAATATTTTACTTGGGTATAAGGAAACTGGCATTGTGCCGATGGGAGATTACGTAGTAAATGAAATTATGGTACAAGGTCCACTACAGGTGCTAAAAATCAAAAGTCATGCGGCAGATTTGAAGCAGTCCTTAAAAGAACAAGTGTTTAATGAGTGGCATCAAATTACTTTAAATGATTTAGTGGAAAAAATCGCAAACAAACATGGCTATCAAGCTAAAGTTGCTGCAGAGTTTGCAAATATCATGATATCACATATTGATCAGACTGCAGAGAGCGATATGCATTTTTTAACCAGGCTTGCTCAAATTTATGGAGCAATAGCAAAACCTGCAGGAGGATATTTACTTTTTATTTCAAAAGGAAGAGCAAAATCAGTTACTGGAAAAACTTTAAGCACTATTACTTTAACACCTGGAGATATTACAAGTTGGCAAGTAAGATTTAATGAGCGTAATCAATATGGCTCTGTTATTGCCTACTGGTATGATTATGAAAAAGCAGAGACTATAACGGAAAAGGCAGGTGATCAAGATCCAAGTTATATTCTACGGGATATTTATGCAAGTAGTGATTTGGCACAAAATGCAGCGTCTGCAAAATTAAATCAGCTGATGAGTAATGCAGCAACACTAAATATCACAATGCCAGGGAAACCTGAGTTATTTGCCGAAGCAAAGATTAATCTTTCTGGATTTCGTAAAGGAGTTTATGGTGACTGGATAATAAATAAGGCTGAGCATGTGGTCGATAATCTGGGTTATCGTACTATTGCTATGGGAATAATTGATAGTGGGAAAGTAAATTGATAATTTTCTCATAAATATCTTCTTTATTATTGTTTAATTCCTCTACAGCAAGATCTAAAGGAGTTTTTTTATCTTTGTTTTTAGCAAGAGGATTTGCTCCATTTTCCAGTAGAAATTTAGCAATTTCCAAGCGTCCTTCCTGTGCAGCATAGTGCAAAGCTGTCCAGCCAAAAGCATCAGTAGTGTTTACATTAATGCCTTCTTCAATTAGAAATTTTACAACTTCTAAACAGCTTCCGCTTGTAGCATAGTGTAATGATGTTGCACCAAAATAATAGGTATCATTGATACTTACTGTGTTTTTTACTAAGGATTTTACGTTATCCAAATTGCAGCTTTCAGCTGCAATGCGTAATGCTATTCTATCCTCACTAGTTGTTTTATTTTTTATTGGCACATCTTTTGATAATTGGTCTGTACTAAAGTGCTGATACAGAACAATAACGCATATTATTGGTATTATTGAACTTGTTAACAATTTCCAAAAAAGGCTAGATTTCATGTTGATTATATTATTTACATCGCTTGTTTAGTGCAACTAATTAACTTTATTTTAGAAAAGATTTTTTGGACGTATTTTTGATGAATCTTGTATATGTATATATACAACTTTTCCTTTAAAAAAGATGACAAACACAGGAAAGATCCCTGTAGCAGTAATTGCTACTATGGTGATACAAACAATAGCATTGATCTGGTGGCTAGCTAAGCTCGACTTAAGAGTGCATATGCATGATAAATTTATAGAGCAAAATCAAAGGACTACAGAAATCATCTATCGCCTTGAAGAAAGAGTTAAAAATCTTGCTGAAGAAGTTAATGAACTTGAGCAGAAACACAAATAAAAAAGTGGCAAAGTATATTTTATCCGTTGATGGAGGTGGAATTAGAGGAATCATTCCTGCCATTATTCTAGCAGAAATTGAATCTAGAACACAAAAGCCAATTTCCCAGATTTTTGACTTAATGGCAGGAACCTCAACCGGTGGGATTATTGTTGCTGGACTTTGTAAAAGCAATAAACTTCAATACTCTGCCAATGATTTGGTTGAACTTTATCAAGAGTATGGAGCATATATCTTTCAATCATCATTTTGGAGAAAATCAATTGCTTCTTGGCTGAGTGGTTCTCAGTACTCGTATAGAAATATGGAATTTATTCTTAACAAATACTTTGGTGAAAGTACTATGGCCGATGTTGCAAGTAATCTACTACTCACCAGTTATGACATTCACAATAGTTGTGAATTTTTCTTTAAAAGTTGGAAAGAAGAAAACATTAAGTTGAAAGATGCACTTAGAGCTACAACAGCTGCTCCAACGTACTTTACACCAAAACGTCTGAAAATTAGCCAAACAGAGAGAGTGTTGATAGATGGCGGAGTGTTTGCTAATAATCCAGCAGCTTGTGCATATGCAAGTGGCAAGAGATTATTTCCAAATGATGAGATTATACTGCTATCAATAGGCACTGGTGGAACAGATAGAAGTATAAAGTATGCTAACTCAAGGAAATTTGGCAAAATAGGGTGGGTCAAGCCACTACTGAATGTGATGTTTGCCTCTGGACTAGATTGCGTTGATTATCAACTAGAGCAAGTAATGGGTGATAAATATATACGAATACAATCACAACTCAAAGTAGCATCATTTGAGATGGATAATATAACATTCAAAAATATTAAATGTTTGCAGCAAGAGGCAAAGGCAATGATAAAAAGTCATCAAAAAGCAATTGACGATTTTTGCGCTACCCAAATTATGTAAATTTATGAAAAAACTTTTTTGTGATGAGAGATTCACAAAATTCAAAGCTTTTTTTGATAAAAATAAAATTTTAAAAAATAATTTGGACGTTTTTTTTACCAATCTTGTATATATATAACATAAAAGCGCGTTTTCACGCAATCAAATCAAATGGAACCTAATAAAGATACTTCACAGAAGTCCACTATTGAAGCTAAAAAGCTTGAGCTACCAAAAGGTGGTGGAGCGATAAAAGGAATAAGCGAAACTTTTGAGGCTAATTCATTCACTGGTACTGGGTCCTTTTCAGTACCAATTCCACTGCCAACGTGCCGTAATTTTTCGCCTTCTTTAAGTGTTGATTATAGCTCTGGTGGTGGCAATGGAGTATTTGGTATAGGGTTTAATGTTTCAATAGCAAGTATTATCAGAAAAACATCAAAAAAAATTCCAACTTATGATGATGAAGATATCTTTGTCCTCAGCGGAGCAGACGATTTGGTTGCAATTAATCAATCAAGCAACAGCGAATACGCCATTACTTATTATCAGCCACGTGTTGAAGGATTATTTGCCAAAATAGAGCGTTTAGTAAGCAAGAATGATAACACTATTCATTGGCAAGTTACTAGTAAAGATGGCAGTGTTTCCGTTTATGGTAAAAATAAACAAGCACAAATCTATGATCCAAAGAGTAATAGCCGCATAGCAGAGTGGTTACTGGAGGAATTAAGTGATATATACGGAAATAAAATATTTTATTATTACCGCTCTAGTACAAAAGATACAAGTGTACAAGGTGATGGCAGAGTAATTGATCGCATTGCTTATGGACATAACCAAGAGCTAAATTGTAACCATTTTGAAGTTTTGTTTGATTACGGCGAAAATGATTTTGCGAGCCCAGTAGACAAAAGATATGGTGATGAAAGAGAAGCAATTCTACGCCAAGATTCGTTTACCTCACACACCACAGGATTTGCAATTAGAACTGAACTCTTATGCCGAGCGATAAGAATTTATCACCGTTTTGATGCAGAACCGATTCTAGTAAATGGCACATATTTTGATTACGATGAAAAACCAACAATTACCTACTTAAGAGCGGTAAAACAAGTTGGCTATTATGAGAGAGGAGAAAAAAGATTTACTAAGGCTACACCAACTTTAGTTTTTTCTCATACTAGCAATAATCCAACTTATATTTCGACAACTTCAGCAGTTGCAATAAAAGATGAAAATAAACCATCTAAACAGCTTTTGCAGATTTTAAAAGAACAAGATTTTGTATTTTCAGAGCAGGATTCAGAAATTTCTGAAGAAAACTCAAATTGGAAAATTAAAGATAGTGAAAAAACTCTTGTCATAAGAGAAAAAGGAGTTTTTTTAGATCTTCATAATTTAAATAATAAAAACTCTTTTAAATCGGTAAAAATAGAAGGAATAAACAAAAACTTTCCTGGGTACTTAAATGATCAAAGGTTTCAATCGGTTGATTTATATCAAGAAGGTATTGAAGGAATATTGTATAACGATGGCAATACAATCCTTTATTTTAGGCCAAATGGAAATGGAGAATTTTCTCAGGCAAAACTCCTAGAAAAATTTCCATCATTACTGCGAAAAACTACTTATTCACTGATGAGTATGGAAGGTAACGGTGAGTTACAACTTTACGTGAATGAGAGTGGCTTTCAGGGTTACCATGATTTTGATGGCAATAGTAAGTGGAGTGAATTTAAGCCTCTCGAATCGCAAGTAGTTAACTTAAGTAGTGAACTTAAGGAAATGATTGATGTTACTGGAGATGGAAGAACTGATATCGTAGTGTTTGAGGGAGAAAATGTCAGAGTATATCCATCTGCTGGTAAAAAAGGGTATAAAAAGGCTATTTACAGTAGAGCGCCAAAAGATTTGCCAAATCAACGTGCCAGTTCAGAGAGTACTTTAGTACGCTTTGCTGATATGTTTGGTGATGGTAAGAGCCACTTAGTAAAGATAGAAAATGGTAAAGTAGAGTGTTGGCCAAATCTTGGCTACGGTAAATTTGGTGAAAAAGTTGTATTTAAAAATGCTCCATACTTTAGGGATGGATTTAATGCAAAAAGACTTTACTTTGCTGATATTGACGGTTCTGGTACTACAGATCTAGTTTATGCTAACCATAATAGCTTAGATATCTACTATAACAATAGCGGCAACTCTTTCAGTAAACCAGTAACTTTGAAATTACCGGTGAATTACAATCAAATTGGTCGTATTGAGTTTGCTGACATTCTAGGAAATGGAACTAACTGTTTGCTTATTAGCTATCTGGATCAAAGTTTAAAGTTACAGCATTTATACTATGATTTTTACAATGGAGTAAAACCGCACTTACTGAAGCAAATAGATAATAACATGGGTAACATTACTCGTCTTCATTATGCAGCTTCTACTAAGTTTTACTTGGAGGATAGAAAAGAAAATCGTCCTTGGGTTACAAGTCTGCCATTTCCAGTACAAGTAGTTGAAAAAATAGAAACCATAGACAACATAGTAGGAAGTAAACTTACCAACAAATATAGCTATCATCATGGATTTTATGATTACACTGAAAAAGAATTTCGCGGATTTGGTTTTGTAGAAACTTGGGATACTGAAGATTTTGCTACAACTGATCAAAAAGAAGATTATGTTGCTTCTATTTATACCAAGACTTGGTATCACACTGGAGCTTATAAAAAGGCAGAAAATTTAGTTGAAAGTTATAGAAATGAATTTTACCAAGGAGATGGCAAAGCGTTAAAAATAACGCCACAAGTATTTGATGAAAGTATTATCTCAATAGAGGATGAAAGACAAGCATATCGCGCTATTCAAGGGCAAGTGCTAAGACAAGAAGTGTATGGTTTGGATAAGGATGAAAATCCTGGTCTTTACCAGCATCCATACTTAGTTACTGAATCCAGTGCTTGTGTAAAATTGCTACAATCTAGTACAAACAGCTCTTATAAAGACTTTAGATTTAGATATGGAACATTTTTTGTCAATTTACAGGAAACTATCAGTTACCACTATGAAAGAAATTGCTGTGATCCACGTATTGAGCATAATTTTGTTTTAGAAGTTGATGAATATGGTAATGTTTTAAAATCAGCAAGTATTACTTACCCGCGTCGAAACCAGCCAAATAATTACTTAGAGCAGCAAAAGTTACACGCTACTTTAGAACAGAGCTTTTACATCAATAATACTGAAAGATTTTACTTACTTGGAACTTTATACAAATCACAAGCTTTTGAGATTGGGGGCTTACTTGACGGTTATATCAATATTAATGACTTAAGAAATCAGGTAGAGAGATCTCTACAAAACACTATTAGGTTTGAAGAAGCTTTAAATTATACAAGCCTAGAGGCGAGACTCTTAAGTGAAAATCACAATTACTATTGGAATGAAGAGCAAAGTGGAGTTTTGCCGCTAGGATCGGTAACTAAGCAAGCGCTTCTCCACCATACTGAAGCTATGGTATTTTCTGATAGTCAAATAAAAGAAGTATTTTCTGGTAAAATAACCTCTGAGCAAATGCTCAAAGATCTTGGCTATAAGAAAACGTCAAACAACTTCTGGTGGGCACCAAGTCCTACGCAACATTATTGTGGTAGTGATAAATATTATTTACCTAAAAAAGTAATTGATGTTTTTGGCGCTGAGACTGCAGTTGTTTATGATCAGTATAATTTACTGCCAATAAAAACGATTGTAAGGGCAACTGCAAGCTCAAGTTATGAAACGACAGCAGAATATGATTATCAGCGCTTAAGTCCAGTAAAACTCACTGATCATAACGGTAACATATCAGAAGTTATTTTAAATCCACTCGGAGTTGTAATTGCTACTTCTATTTATGGCAGTGAAAATGGAGAAGAGAAAGGAGATAAACCATTATTTGAGTATCAAGTCAGAAAGAATCCGAATTTTGAAGATATTTTAAGCCTAGGAGAAGAGGCAAATGGCCCAGAGTACTATTTACAGAACGCAACAAGTTTCTTTTATTATGATCTGGAAGCATGGAGAAGAAATGGCCAACCTGTGCATGTGATTAACTTGCTGAGAGAAACTCATGTTTCAGAAGGAAGTTCTACAAGAATAAGGCAAGTTGTAACTCACATCGATGGATTTGGCAGAAACCTTGAGAATAAAATGCTAACTAATGCTGAAACCGGAGAGTGGATGGCATCAGGGAGAGTTGTTTATAATAACAAAGGCACGGAGGTGAAAAAGTATGAACCTTTTTATAGTAATTCACCTTTTTATGATCTCGAAGAGAGCATGCGTAATCAGGGAGTATCTGACACTCTTTATTATGATCCTCTGCTGAGAAATATTCGCATCGACACAGCGAAAGGGTTTTTCAGCAAAGTAGAATTTGATTCGTGGACTATCAAGCACTTTGATCTTAATGATACGGTGAAAGATTCAACATATTACCAAGAATTTAATGAAAAATGGAATGGCGCAAGTGAAGAGGAAAAAATAGCTTTAAAAGACGAAAAAGACGCATTAGAAAAGGCAGAAAAACATTATAACACGCCAACAATAGAGCATCTAGACAGTTTAGGAAGAAAGTTTCTGCAGATAGAGACTTTAAGTAAGGATGGACAAAGCAATGTAGAATTAAAATCCCACGTTGTACTTGATATTCAAGGAAATGAGCTGGAAAGTGTTGATGCAAGGTTTTATGAGCAAAATCAGGGTAAGGAAGAAGCTGAAAAAATAAAAAATTTTCGCCACGTTTATTCAATGTCTGGGCTTTTAAAAAGCAGCAGTGTTGATGCCGGAGAAACATGGAGTTTAGCAAATGTTGCTGGAAGTGGAGTGTATAATTGGGATGGCAAAGGATCGCTTACTTACACAGAATATGATAAATTGCAACGGCCAGTAAGAGTAAAAGTCACTGATAAGGATCTCAATTTAAATGGCAATGTCGTTGAAAGATTCTTTTACTCTGAGAATATTCAAGATAAGGTAACAAATCGTTATGGAACGCTGATTGCTCATTATGACCAAGCAGGACTGACTGAAGCCAAAGAAAATGATTTTAAAGGTCAGACGTTAAAAAGTAATTTCCTTTTAAGAAAGAATTATAAACAAGAAGCAGATTGGAAAGATGTTGAAAACATCGTTACAACTCATGCAGATCTTGAACAAGAAGCGTTTAATTCAAGCATAAAATATAATGCAATTGGAGAAATAATTGAAAAGACTGATCCACAAAATAATACTCATATGCCAGTTTATGATATAGCAGGAAGAGTAAAGCAAATTAAGCTTAGGAAGCAAGGAGAAGCAATTAAAACCTACGTTTCTGATATTATCTATAACCCTAAAGGCCAGCGTACATCTATTACCTATGGTAATGGTGTTATTACCAATTACAGCTATGATTTAAAAACATTTAGACTAACTAAACTTGAAAGCACCAAAGGGCAAAAGAAATTACAAAGTATCAATTATACTTACGACCCTGTAGGTAACATTACTACAATGGAAGATGAGTCTTATAAGACAATTTTTCCGAACAATAAAAATATAGATACTAAGTCTGATTATCACTACGATTCGCTTTACCGGCTGATTCAAGCAACAGGAAAGGAACATCCAGCACTCAGTGGAAAGGAAGAAATTATTACGCCAATTCCGCATTTAAATAATCAAAATGCGATTAGTAATTACACAGAATATTATAACTTTGATTATGGCAGTAACATTAAAAAAATTAGGCATGTTGGAGAAAATAGCTCTACGAAAGAGTTTTACATATCGAATAAATCTAATCGCAGTTTACAGGTAGTAGATAGAAGGCCTGTGAGTGAAAATAATATAGATGAAAGTTATGATGAGAAGGGAAATTTACTAAAGATTAATGGCTCGCAGAACTTACATTGGAATTACCGAGATAACATAGCTTATGTTGATATTATAACTCGCCCAAGTGGTAAAAATGATAGTGAATATTATGTTTATGATAGTGGTGGGCAAAGAGTCAGAAAAGTTACTGAAACTTATCAGAATAATGAAACAAACTCTACTCGAGTAGAAAAAATTTACTTTGGTGATCTTGAAGTTACCAGAACCTATCAAGAGAGTGGTTTAAGTAAAGAAAAATATACTCTTCATGTTGCAGATGATAAAAGTAGAGTGGCTCTACATCATTATTGGACAAAAGGTAGTCCAGAAAACGTGGAAATAAAAAGTCAAAGTCGTTATCAGCTAAGTAATCATTTAGATTCAGTATCTCTGGAAGTAAATGATAATGCTGAAATCATGACATATGAGGAGTATTTACCATTTGGTGGAACAGCGTTAATTGCTGGTAAAACTGCCCGTGAAGTAACGGAAAAAGAATATAGGTATTCAGGGAAAGAAAGAGATGAGAGCACAGGTCTTTACTACTACGGTGCACGTTATTATGCGCCGTGGCTTCTAAGGTGGATAAATCCAGATCCCGCTGGGACTGTTGATGGGTTGAACCTTTATCAGTTTGTGAAGGGGAATACTATAATTTACAGGGACGTAAAAGGTGAAGAAGGTGAAACAGTTGAAGACAAATTTGAGCAAGGAGACAAATTTTACGGATTAAGTAAACAAAGAATTAGCTATATGAAAGCAGTGAAAGAAAAACACCCAAACGCAACCAATCTTGTAATAGATAACTTGAATAACTTATTTATAGGTACAGGTGCCGTTGTAAACAACTGGGATCTTGAACCTAATTACTTTCCAATAAACCATGCTTATAATTTAGAAGCAGGAAAATTCAAGCTTTTTATTGAAGCGCACAATAAATATAATCCAAGTAAAACTCCAGGAGTAATAGATAAAGTAGGTCGGGAGTATGATGATGAAGACCTAAAAAAGATAAGAAGTAACGCATTTATAAGAGTAGGACGAGCTTCTAAAGCAGGGATAGAATTTACAACACTTGCACGAGACCGAAAAGTTCATTTCGTTCTTGATGGACTAGATTTGGGTGCAGTTGCACAAAAAATACCATTTATTGAGATACGGCATATTAAAGAGGGCACTGCTCCTGCTAATGCTGAACTCGCTCGAAACAATCGGGGGGGAACTTTAAAAGATGTAACAGGACAAGAGCTTAGGTTTCTTTATAGAAACAGGGATAATCAAGAAATGATGAACAATGTGATTTTTTGGAAAGATAAACAAATTGTGAAAGCTCCATGGGAAAGCAGTGAGCCTGCAAATGTATACGAACGGAATACGAGTAGTGGTTTAGTTTCTCAGCCGAAAAGTCTTGGGGGAAAAAAACAAAAACCTCTCAGAAAGTTGTGGGCAGGTTATGTACCAAAATCGCAAGGTTCAAATCAGGGTAATTCTACATCTACTTTAAAAAAATTTTCTAGTCGTATAAAACATATGGTTAGTTTTCAAAAATGATGAGTATTTCAGCATTTAAAACTATGTGAGGATGTCTTTATTGAAGAGATAAAAGACTTAATTTCGGAGCAAGAAGCTAAACCAGAAATACTTAGCAAAAAGGGAATTCTCTTCTTTCTAAGTTAAGCAATAAACCACAAATACTAATTAAATAATTATGGAGAGGAGAAAATATGACCAATGAAAATACCGTTAATGATTCTCAAATTCGCCTAGAGAAGATGGGAATAGAAAGCGTTGAAGAAGCTGAGAAATTACTCAGCTTTAAAAATGAAAATAATGAGTATTTATATGACTCAGCATTTAAAATCACAGATTTATGTGAGGATGTCTTTATTGAGAAGGTAAAAGACACAATCACAGAGCAAGAAGCTAAAGATATTTACCAGAAAGCGCTAAATAGGAGAGAATTCGTCTCTCGCTATATAGAAAATGCCAGAGAAATGACCGAACCACATTACCGAGCACTACGTGTCTGCAACATTGATCATGATACAGCAGAAGAGTGCGACGCAATTATACACAGTTTACAAGGAGAATAATATGACAACAGATAGCAACGTAGTTGAAAATATATTTAAGACTAAAGAAGGTTATAACGAATGTGGCCATTGCCAATCGGTCTTAAGTCCAGCAGCTTATTTTATAAAATTGATGGAAACGGTTGACAAATACATAGTGCAGCCAGATCATAAAAAAAGTCTTAAGCTACGCCGTCCTGACCTTTATAGTGAACTCAAACTAGACTGTGATAATACTAACAAAGAAAAGCTATATCTTGAAATTGTCAATGATGTAATGCTAAAGAATCTAGAATCTAGTCTTGGTGGTAACACTCTAAAAAAATTAGCAACGGCTAAATATCCACTTAATCTGCCAGCTAACCTTCCTTTAGTTAGTGTACGTGCTTATCTTAAGGAGCATAATACCAGTTTAACAGAGATATACAAAGCACTACTTCCCGATGCTGATACTACTTTGGAAGATTTGGAATTTTCACCTGAGGCACATCAAGAAATTATTTCTACCGATGCAGCAGATTCTTATTTGAAAGAAGTTTATGGAATAGATCAATCTTCAGCATTAAGCCAATTAAACACGCTTGACAAATTTATTGCTCAAACTGATGTAGAACACGATAAATTGCAAGTACTTTTTGACAGCTATAATAAAGTTAAGGAATTTAGTGGTTCAGCAGGACTTTCAATTGATCGTACTAGTAAAATCATAAAAAACCTTAATCAGGCACTAGGATTTTTACATCGCTTCATTCGTCTTGCAAATAAGCTAAACTGGTCATTTGATGAGCTGAGTAATGTGCTGATTGCTATTGGACAAAAGGAAATTGATTCTGGTTCAATAAAACAGATAGCAAAAATAAAAAACCTACAAAAGAGATTTAAACAACCTATAACCAAAATAGCTGAACTGTACTCTCAAGCAGATATTTGGTCTAAAAAAGTAGAAAGTCTGCAAGAGTTTAAATCTTCATTAAACGGTAACTATAGAAAGCTACAAGAACTTGCAAAAGATGCAAATAGTCAAAGTGCATTACAAAGCATTTTAAGTATTAATAGTAATGAACTAACTTCTTTAATTGAATATAATGATAGCAAAGGTTCATACAGTCAAACTGGAAAATCATTGCTTTTTGAAGTATATAAACAAGTTCTATTGGCAAGGTTAATAGGCGTACCAGTAGCACAATTCATGGAGCTTCTATCACTACTAAACACAAGTGAATTAAGTGCAGATAATATAGAACGTGTTATAGAGCTAGACGATTGGCTAAAGGAACACTCAATTACTGCTGAACAGGTTAAAAGATTGATCAACCTTTCTACCTTTGAAAAAGAACTAAGAAACAAAATAAACCAAGAGGTAGGAGAAGATGCAGAAAGCTTTTATAATGTAATAAGTGAGTACGTCAAAATACAACCAGATATGTTATTTGCAGTTCATGAGTTCACAAAAAAATATGAGCAACCTCAACACCTAACTGAGAGACTCCTTCATAATATTACAGTATTTTCAGAATTAAAATTATCAGCAGATGATGTAGACAATATTACAAAACATCGAGAAGTTTATGCTTTGAACGGTAAATGGCCATTAGAGCAAATTAAAACCCTAGTGAATTATAAGCTATTAAAAGGTATATTTTCTAACAATAGCCTCACTTTACCACAATACATAGATTGGCTAAACGGAGGAGATTATAGTGAAGGCAAAGTTATAGAGAAAATAGTACAGTTAACCAAGTGGAATGGAGATGTACTGGAAAATATAAAGAAAATCAGGATATTTACGCCTTATTTTACTAAAAATCAAAACCCTATCAATTCTTTGTTAAAAATTAAGTCCATTATGGATGTAGTTATTCGATCAGGGGTCAATAGCGCAGTTTTATTAGAATTAAGGCATTTACATGATTTAAAAGTAGATAATGATAATAAATGGAAAAAGTATACTGATGCTGCAGGTAATTTGGAATTATCAGCAAGGAGTGAAGCTAAAGATAGAGCTATAAAACACCTAGCAGAGCAAAAACGTGATGTTCTAGCAAGGTATATGGTATATAAATTGAAACTAAGAAATATGCGTGATTTGTATTCGCATTTATTAATAGATGTTGAAATGAGTGACTGCTCAAAAATTTCACCTTTAAAAGCAGCGTTAAATAGCGTTCAACTCTATATTCATCGCTCTATGATGAGGTTAGAAAAGGGAATAACAATAAAACAAGGCCTAGATGAGGAGAAATGGAAATGGTTATCTAATTACCGCGAATGGGAAGCAAGTAATAAGATAAAGTTATACCCTGAAAATTACTTAGATCCAACTTTGCGTAGTATTGCAACACCAGAATATAAAACACTGCAGAGTACTTTAATGCAGGGAAACATCACAGATGAAGCAGTAAGTGATGCCTATATGAAATATTTTGAAGGTTTTGAACAGGTTACAAGTCTAAAAATAGTAGATAGTTGCTTCGAAAAAGTAGTGGATAAGGCTTCAGGGATAGAAAAAAATACCTTATTCATTATTGGACGTATGCTTGCTAAGCCATATATGTATTATCACCGCACAGCAGTTTTTGATACTCTAAATCAAAAGATTCTTTATTGGACTGCCTGGGAGAAAATAGAGGCATTAATTCCAGCGGAAACTGTAACTCCGATTTACGCATTCGATAGGTTATTTTTATTCTGGGTACAAACAAATGAAAAAAAAGAAGTGAACATTATTGGTACAGGAAGTAGCAAGAAGATTAATCCAAATTTACCACTATCTGATAATCCTGAAGTAACGATTAACTATATATTTCAAAGACCAAGTGGCAGCTGGTCAGCCCAACAAGAGCTAGCAAGTAATGTGAAAGTTAACCCTGTTACAGAAGTAAATAAGCTACATTGGAAAAAAGTGGCAGCTTTTTATCTTACGGAAAAAGGGGGAGAAGAAAGGCGTATTGTAATTACCATAGGTGAAATAAAAGCTCAATCGGTGTCAGGTGCAAATCCAACCAGCTTGTTTACTCTTGATGAGGATTTGGTTACCTATGAAAATCAACCAGGGCATTTTTTTGATACGTCTTATAATACAAGTAAGCCAGATGATACTCGCGATTTATCCTGTGATATAGATAAGAATGGAAGAGGTAAACTAACGCTTCATTTTACTAAAAATGTTTTTAAGAGTAATATTACTAATAAAGAAAATAATGCTGAGTTTCTTGGAGTTGCGCCTCAGATAGAATTGTTAAGCAAATTTAAAGTATCAACAGTCCAACAGGTAATAAATAAGCCAGGATGGTTTATTGTAGAAGGTAACCTTGAACATGAAAATGTGCGAGAATCATTTTTGCTTTTACCTAAAGGGTATGATATATCTGCAATTAGCCATCAGTCTACTTATGAAAGTGCTTCACAAAGCTTTAAATTTCAATACTTGAGTGATATTCCAAGAGTACCTTTAAACGAGATTGAATTCGCATTTATAAGATTAAATATTACTGGTAATATTCGTAAATTACGTCAAAAAGCTTATGCAGGGGGACCTAAAAGAATTTTGACCTTAGAATCGCAAAAAATAGAGCAACTTAAATTTAGAAGATTTCAGCCAAAAGATGCTGTTATTTCGTACCCACCTGATCATTTAGATTTTAATGGTGCTTATGCTATTTACTTATGGGAAATATTCTTTCACGTACCAACATTGATTGCTTTGCATTTGAATCAAGAACAGGAGTTTGCTAAAGCTAGAAAGTGGTATCAATATATTTTAAACCCTACAAATGATGATAATCAGACATGGCAATTTTTACCATTTACCAAGCACAATACAGAAAGCATAGCAAATGCTTTAAAAAATACTCAAACAATTCAAGAACTAGAAATTGATCCTTTTGATCCATATGTTATTGCTAAGCAAAGGGCAACAGCATTTGAGAAGTATGTTATTATACGCTATATTGACAACTTAATTGATTGGGGAGATATGCTCCTTGCTAAAAAGTCTTGGGAAGCAATAAATCAAGCAACTATGCTCTATATTAGAGCTTGGGATCTTCTTGGTCGTAAGCCTATAAAACAAGAAAAACTTATTGTTGAAGCACAAACCTTTGAAAAATTGGCAAGTAATCAGCAAAGTGGTAACCTACTTACTTTATGTCGATTGGAGACAGAATTGCCTGCTACAGGTAGACAATCGTCTTTCCCAGAACAGTCATGCACTAGAGCACAATCTGCTGATGAGGTCTATGATATGACCAAGTATGGTTATTATTTCTGCAAACCTGAAAATAAGGATTTCATTGACCTATGGAGTAGAGTAGAAGATTGTTTACATAAAATAAGGCATTGTTTAGATAGTGAAGGAAAGCGTTTGGTGTTACCTCTATTTCAAGCTCCGATAGATCCAAGACAGTTAATACAAACTTATGCAAGTGCAAGCCGTGGTAGCGTTGTAGCAATACCGTCTGTTAGCCTACCACATTATCGCTTTAGCTATATGATTAATTACGCAAAATCAGTGGTTGAAACTGTAATGCAGTTTGGTTCAGAATTATTAGGAGTTCTGGAAAAAAAAGATGCTGAAGCGTTAAACATTCTCTATAACAAGCAAGAAGGGATTATCTCTAACTTAATGACATCTATAAAAGAAAAGGCTATAGAAGCATTGAAAGAGGAAGGAAATGCCCTAGGCAAAAGCTTTCGTAGTGCTGAAGATCGTGAATTACATTATAAAGACTTAATCAAGAAAGGTTTGTTAAACCAGGAGAAAGAAGCAATCGGTTTATCCAGTACATCGGTTGAGACAAGAGATGGTGCTTCTATTACTAAAATCGTTGCAGCAGTATCGCATCTAATACCTACAGTGTTTGGTCTTGCTTGTGGAGCTTTTAAACCTGGTGATGTAGTTGAAGCAGGTGCAAGCTCAGCTGAGTCAAGGGCAAATGTTCTAGATGGAAAATCAGGTACAATTAATACAAATGCAAGCTATAAAAGGCGTGATGAAGATTGGGAGCTACAAGAGAAGATGGCTTGTCATGATGCAAAACAGATTACTCATCAGATGGAAGCAAATAAAATTAACCAAGCTAATGCTGAGCAAGATCTTAAAGTTCACAAGGAGTCGATAAAACAAATTAAGGAAAAAGAAGAATTCTTCAGAAGTAAATTTAGCAATCAGGAACTTTATCATTGGATGAAAGGACAGATAGCAAGCATATACTTTCAAGCTTATAAAATGGCTTTGGAAGTTGCAAAACAAGCAGAAAAAACTTATCAATACGAGCTTAACAACAACAAAGAATTTATTACCAATAGCTCATGGAATAGTTTGAAGGAAGGGCTGCTTGCTGGTAATAGTTTAAAATTTACCCTTGAACAAATAGCTAAAAGTTATAATGAAGAGAATAAAAGGACTCTTGAGATTAGTAAGATAGTTTCTTTAGGGCAACTGGATCCTATGGCACTTCATAACCTTAGAACTAGTGGCAGTTGTGAATTTTCGTTAACGGAAAGGTTATTTGATTGGGATTTTCCGGGTCATTATTGCCGTAAAATAAAAAGCATCAAGATTACTATCCCTGCAGTTGTTGGTCCTTATGAAAATATTCATGCTAGCTTGCAGCAAACAAGTAATAAAATTGTTATGAAACCTGACATTAATGCAGTAAAATTCTTGCTTGGAGAAGCAAGCACTTCAAGACCAGAAAATAGTACCTTAAGAGAAAATTGGCAGCCAAATCAAGAAATTGCAGTTTCAAGAGGTGACCAGGATAGTGGATTATTTGAACTTAATTTTAATGATGAACGTTATTTACCTTTTGAAGGTACTGGTGCAATATCAAATTGGAAGTTAAATTTACCAGAATCTACCAATAGGTTCGATACCAGTACAATTTCTGATGTAATCATTCAAATTGATTATACAGCGCTTGATGATGGAAGGCTTGGAGAGCAAGTAAAACGCTTGCCAAAACTAGAGAATTACCACGGTACATTAGTAATAAACTTAAGTAAAGCTTATCCAGATAGCTGGGAAAGGTTAAAACAAACACAAGGTCAGTTAATATTTAACCCATCATTTGGGATGTTTCCTAGTTATGCTAAAAACCCAGAATTAGATGGCAATTACATTTACTTTGTACCTAAAATATCAAATGAAGCATCAAGCACACCTTATAAACTTAATACTTCCTCAAAGAGATTTGCAATTGGAAGTGACTGGGACATTGACATTAGCTCTATCCCAATTGCAAATATTGAGGAAATGACAGTTGTAATTCCTTACAAGACAAAAATTAATTGGCAGAGTAGTTAAAATTACTCCCGGGCCTGCCTCTTAGTAACATTGCTTTGCACAGAAAGACCGTCCTCTAAGTAAGTGCTAGGTTTATGTGGATCTTTAATATCTTGACTAAATTTACTTAGTGCATCCTTAAGTGATTGATGAATATGCTCTGCCTTTTTTTCTAAGTATCTATCTTTAGATAATGGAACCTCAGAAGAAGGGGCATACTTCTTTCCTGTAAGTTTTCTTGCAAATAACTCCAATAGCATTGCAGTATTACCAACTACGGTGCTATTTATTTCTGGTAGCGCAATAGCATTACTTTGACCATGCTGTATTTGAGGATAGTCGTATCCCACATTCTTATCAGCTATTCGCACAACTGGAACATTTGTATGAATTTCACGACGAGTACGTCCCTGTGCTAAGTATTGAACTACATGAGTTTTATCTGCTTCACGTGCAAGGTCAGATGGTGTTTTACCATATTCATTAATAGCTTTAGTGGTTGCTCCATTATTCTTAAGAAGTTTAACCACTTCAAGCTGCCCTGCTTCAGCAGCTACGTGTAATGGAGTATTTTTCTCGGTCTTACTCACAGCATCAATCTTAATACCGTTGCTGCGCACAAGGAGCTTAACAATATCTAAACTACCTTTCTTGGCAGCAATATGTAAAGGAGTCCAACCCTTGTTATTTTTAGCATTGACGTTAGTTCCATTATTTAAAAGGAGTTGAGCCACCTCTAATTTATTGCCATCAGCAGCTTTGTGCAGAGGAGTCCACTCCCTACTATCAGTAGCATTAACATCAGCTCCTTTCGTAATTAAAAATCTAGCTATGTCAACTTCACCCTTTTCTGCAGCCAAGCATAATGGTGTACCGTTGTAGTAATAAGGGTTTTCTGCTTGTGCATTTACATTATCATCGGCAAAAAGTTCTACTACTTTCAATGTTTTATGTTCTGTAGCCCAGTGTAAAGGTGTTAACTCTTCTTTCTCAGCAAATTTTCTGACAAAAAACTTTATTACTTCTGTTTTATTATTTTGCTCAGCTAAATCCAAAGGTATAAGCTTACCATTATTTGGAGCTTTTATATCAGCACCATGGTCCGTAAGATACGTTACAACGTCCAACTCACCTTCATTAGCAGCAACATGTAAAGGAGTCCAACCCTTAGTAGTTTTGCCTTCAATTGCAGCATTTTTACTAATTAAAAGCTTGACAGCATCTAAATTACCTGCTTTGGCTGCAATATGCAAGGGGGTCCAGTTCTCTTTATTTATAACATTAGCACTTCTTACATTTTTATCAATAAGAAGTTCAGCTACTTCTAATAAGCTAGGGTCTTTAACAGCAAGGTGTAAAGGTATGTTACCATCATCATCGATAATCTCGGTGTTGATGTTGTGATTACTTACAAGAGATTTAATGATGTCCATTTTACCTTTATGAATAGCAAAGTGTAGAGGTGTGCCAGAAGGAACACAATTACTACTTACAGCATTGATGTCAGCATTTCTACACAGAAGAAAATCAACCATTTCCAAATTGCCGCTTGCAACAGAAATGTGTAAGGCAGTCTGATTACCATTAATTGAGGAATTAATATCAACTTGCTTTTCATCTATAAGATATCTTACACTATTTAAGTGCCCTCCAAAAACAGCTTCATGTAGAGGAGTAATATTAAATTTATTCCTAATATTAGCATCTACATGTTTTTCATCTATAAAGTATTTTATTATTCCTAAGTAGCCATTTTTAGCAGCATCAAATATGTTACCGCCATAGCTAGAACATTTTTCTTCTATAAGATATTTCACTACACCTGAATGCCCTCTTAATGCAGCGTAATATAGCGGTGTCCAGCCATTTTTGTCAGTGTTTTCAACACTTACCCCTTCTTTACTTAGAAAAAACTCTATAACATCTTTGTGACCGTTTAGAGCTGCAACATGTATAGGTTTTTTACCATCAATAATATCCTGAATATTAATATTAGCAGCAGCTTCGTTTATGAGAAACTTAGCTACCTCTAATTGACCACTGAATGCAGCATAGTGCAATGGCGTCCACCCGTTCCGGTCAGTATCGTTAATACTTACCTGGTTATCTAGGAAAAACTCTGTAACGTATTTATGACCGTTTAGAGCTGCAACATGTATAGGTTTTTTACCATCAGTAGTAGTATCTATAGCGTTAATATTAGCACTGCTATTACTTACAAGAAACTCAGTAATTTCTAAGTGACCCTTCCATGCAGCATAGTGTAGTGAAGTCCAACCATCTTTATCAGTATCGTTAACGTTAGCATCTTGATTAATTACAAGATCTTTCACTCTGCCAAGATTCCCATCCCTCACAGCTTCAAACAGGTCTGAATCTAAACTCATTTTGCCCTCCAAAACTTGAATTAAAAGTTACTTAAAGAAGAATTCCTCTCTGTTGTTTTTATGCTCTCTAGAGCGATATCACTAACATGAGAAGATGGCTTTACATCTTCCTCTATTTCTTTTCCATAGACTGTAGCATTACTCATACTATCTTGCGCTTCTATTGCTTTTACATCGCGTCTCCGACGTTCATTACTACAATCTTCAATTAACCATAAACTATTCCATGTTTTTCCTCCTGGTATAAAAGTAAATGCATAACGTCTGTCATCATCATATTTTCTATCAAGATCAGCAAATAAATATTCAGAATGCTCGGTATTTCTTATATGAACATTATCTCCATTAGGTTCAAATTGCCATCTACCTTGTATAACCGCTCCACCTGGAGTCCAGGTAAAAACAGAACGCCTTTCACCATCATACTTTAGGTCATCATTAGCAGCGTATAAATATTCGGAATATTGGACATTTTTTATAAGAAAATGCTCTCTCTCAGGCTCAATTTCCCACGAACCATCCCCTGGTTTTCCTCCTGGTATAAAAGTAAATGCATAACGTCTGCCATCATCATATTTTCTATCAAGATCAGCAAATAAATATTCACCGTACCTAACATTTTTAATACATACCTTTGATGAAAACACAGAATTCTTTATTGATTTTGGTAAACTGCTTTTTACGTTCTCAAGGTCAGATCTTTTTTCTGAGTGGACATTAGGGTAATTATCCATTCCCATTGTTTCCTTGATATAGTAAGCTAATTTAAACAGGACGCTATTATTCAAATCATTTCTGCTTTGCATTTTATCAAATATAGCCGCATAACCTGGTATAGACTGCTCAATATAACTATGGCTGCGTATAAGGCTTAAGATCTTTTCTGTATCTACCCTTCCATATACATCATTCACAGCTTCTTTAATGGCATTACCAAACAATGTACTATCGAAGTTATAAACTTTATCAGCAATTTCTTTAACTGAGGCATAACGATCATACAACATACCATCCTTTAACTTCTCTTTTGCTAGACTTTTTACATCTGGTAACTGACGTTTCAAATTTTCAAGCTCAGATTTATGCTGTGAGTTTATATTACGATAATTAGGCATTTCCATTATTTCTTTGACAAGAGAGGACAACTTTAGTATTGGACCAACTGTGTTATCATTTAAACTTAAACCACTATTTCTCCGCATATTATCAAATACGGCTGCACAACCCTGAATAATCTGTGGAATATAACCACTATGGTTACGTATAAGGCTTAAGATCTTTTCTGTATCTACTCTTCCATATATATCATCTACCGCTTCTTTAATGGCATTACCAAACAATGTACTATCGAAGTTATAAACTTTATCAGCAATTTCTTTAACTGAGGCATAACGATCATTCAGCATACCATTCTTCAATTTCTCTTTTGTAGCAGCCTTTATCGTACCCTTTAAGCCACTTATAAGGGATTCTGCTTCTCTTTTTGTCTGAAACGGAGTATTTGTATAACTAATAACCTCTCTATTTAAGCTCTCAGCTAGTTTTATCATTTTAAATGGGTCCTTATGTCCATTACTTCCCATTTCATAATCCAACGCCTTATAGACCAAGAAACTTTTTCTTATATTCCTTACACTATCTCCAAATCTCAGAATTAGATCAAAATTATCTGCTTGATTATTATATACTTGACTCACTATAGAGTTAACTTTATTATCATCGCTCATTAACTCTAACTTTGTCTCAGCAGTTCGAAAGTCATTGCTTTTAATGGCAGCAATACACTCATCTGGTAACTTTGCCAATGCTTTTGACTCTCTATCAAGTTTTTCTACCTGATTTTCTAAAGCGTTGCATGTACTAGTTAAGTCAGGTAATGAATCACCACACTGTTCAATTGGTTGTAAAGCCTTATTTTGTTCATCTTTAAGCTGTATTTTTAAGCTTTCAAATTCGCTTTTTAAGGCCTCAACCTTCTCTCGAATGCTTGTAATATGACTTGAATTGTGAACTATTTGCCCAGCTAACCTAGTAGCTTCATCTTCTAACCTTCTTGATTTATCCCAAAGAAAAGCTATCCTAGCCTCACTTTCAGGGTTACTAGAATGCATAAACTTATCTTTAAATACTACTGCATTGCTCTTGATTTCTTTTAAAGTACTAAAAATTCCCTGATCAATAGGAAGAGAAGTAGAATTTCCTGTAATACTGGTAGAACAGTCCCTCAATTGTGTATTAACAGCGCTGGTAAGTGTTACTTGAGCAGCCAGAAATAACGTTACTGCTTGTGCAGGACTGCCAAAAAGTAATTTACTAATGTTTCTTAACTTTGAACTGTTATTTTCCTTTCTATTGATAACAGCTTTATCTAAGACTGGTAATTGAGCAGGAACTTTTTTAGAACTTGTGTTCCTCAAATTACCTTTATCATTTAACAGAGAGTTATAATAGTCAGCCTCCCTTCTTCCTAAGTTAGCATCACCTTGAATACATCCTTTTAGTAGTGAAGGTTGTGCTTTTAATTCTTCTCTAAATTCGTTTCTTACCTCTGTTAATATTTTTAGATAATTGCCTGGATTATCTAAGTTGGATATAAAATCTTCTAATCCTTTTAGTCCATCTTCATAAATGATGGGAGATAAACTATATTTACCAACCAACCCTTGTAATCTAATAATATCTGCTTCAAATACTCCTTCCAATAATCCTGATTCTAACTGCTCTTTTAGCTCCTCTATTCTTAACCTAAACACTCCTTCCCAAACTCTTTTATCAAGATAATTGACTTGATCAAACGTTTTGGCAAAATAATCACGGGGTAGATTGTTAATTAAATTCCAAAACCAACCTGAGACAGCTTGATCAGCTGAAGATATAGTATTACCTACAAGACCTACAACCCGCTGTTTCCACTTACTTTGACTTAACTTTTTACTTACGAACATATAACCCTCCTACGTTAAGTAAAGATATTTTCACCGTTAAAGTTATTTAACTTGCTAAATCTAGCATCGCATTATAGTTAACATAAATAACTTGGAATGCAACAACTTTTTTTATTAGAAAAATTTTTTTATTGTATCTACCAACTTAAATTACTTGTATCTTTCACTACGTAAGATATTAGAGCTAAAATATTTTACAGGAAGGGTGAAGCCGATAAATTACTTATGCCAACAAGGCCGATTTGGAGATTTGCTCCCCTTCCAATTAGAGTTATAAAGACTGTTTGGAATTATATCCCGTATTACAGGTTGGTCTAAACTCTCAATTTGTTATAGTCCTAGAGGAAATTTTATGCAAGTCAATGCTATTTTAGGTGTAGACATTTCTAAAAAGAAATTTGATGTTTGTTTATTGGTAGGCAACAAAGAACGGTACAAAGTCTTTCAAAATAATCATGATGGTTTTGAAAAGCTTGTGGCTTGGTGCAATCATCATGGAGCAGAACTTATTCATCTGTGTCTCGAAGCAACCGGTTGTTATAGTGAAGATATAGTTAATTTATGTATGACTTGGAGCATAATGTAAGTGTGGTAAACCCAGCCCAAATCAAAGCTTTTGGCAGAAGTGAGCTACTTAGAAACAAAACAGATAAGTCAGATGCTGCCATGATTGCTAGGTTTTGTATTGCTAACAAACCTAATCTTTGGAAACCTGCTCCTCCCGAAGTTAGGCGTTTAAGAGACCTTTATCGTTGTTTGCAAGCATTGAAGGATGACAAGCTACAACAGATGAATCGCTTGGAAAATAAAAATACGGATTCCCATTGTAAACAAGCAATACTTGAGGTCATTGCTACAATAGACACACAAACTGCTGCCCTAGAGAAAGAAATTAATGAACATGTTAATAACCATTTGCATCTAAAAAATATAACAGAAAAGATCAAGACTATAAAAGGCGTAGGACATCTTACAGCTGTTGCTGTTGTTGCAGAAATGCCATCAGTTGATAATTTTGATAATGCCAGACAATTCACAGCTTTTGCTGGTCTAAACCCAGAACATTATCAATCAGGATCATCCGTAAGTAAAAAAAGTCGAATATGTAAAATAGGATCTGAGCGTATTCGCAAAGCTCTTTATATGCCAGCTATAGTAGTCAAGAATCATAATTCTTACTTTCAAAAGTTTTGTCAGCGTTTAGCAAGTAAAGGAAAATGTCCAAAGGTTATAATTGTTGCTTTAATGAGAAAACTAATGCATGTATTTTTTGGTATTCTTAAAAATGATCAACCATTCAATGGTAATTTAGTGAGATAATTTTGACAGTAAAAGCTTGGATCTTATGCTCAACTGTTTAGGATGTAATTTAACATGTACTTTGAGTTATAATATGTATCATTTTGATTTTAACTGAGCTCTGTACTTTGTAAAACTATTCTCAGAAGATTAAGAAGATATGGTCCTATAACTGTGGATAAAGGAGAGTAGACCAGCGGACCTTCCCCGCCAGCCCCTCGTAGAACTGTGCATGAGCCTCTCAACTCACACAGCTCCCATTATTCAATCCTTGATACTCATTATAGTATAATCAAGGACTTTATTTTGATCAGTTGCTCATCCCATTTCTGGTTGACAAGTAATTAAAACTAAATAACCCAGCCCCTTCGCTCCATTTCCATTACAGAAACTTCTTCACTACTACGAGCTGATCCGCCCCTGTTTTCCGCATCGGTACTCTCACCCTTGGAGTTCAGCTCCTTGGATTTCTCCCTTATTATCGAAACGACAGGTTCCCGCAGTTCCACACAATAGCCCAAAATAGATTCATGCCACCTCTATGCCGGACGCCACCCACCCAGTAAACAAGCTCCCGATGGGTTTATCCCAGGTTAGACGCCCCCCCTGGTTTTGACATCATCTATGTGTTTTCGACACGTCATCAATGGTTCACTTTCGTTCATCTCTCTATTTCATACATGACGCATAATTGCGCCTTTTCCATAACGCTTACCACCTTAGCTCTTTACCAAAGCAGCTTATGGTTGTTTAAAGCCTGCTCTTGCAAACCGACTTTGAGGGACCTACCCTCATCTATTGCGTAGCTTAAACACTCAGTTTGCTCATTTCTGACCATTCTTTGTGTCTCTACGGCACACTACGTCCACACACACTTAAAGTATTTATCCACAGTTACACTAATTTATAGAAAATGCAGATAAATTTTTTGTTGTTTTATAGCTAAATAACTTGTTGACAATAAAGACAGTATCTCCAAACTATAGAAATTGATAGCATCAACAAAAAATTTCTTACTTAACTCTATTTGCTGCTACAAACTTGTTGCAATTTTCCTTTCTATTTCCAAAATGAATTGCTATTAATTCAGTAATAACTACTATTTACACCAATTCTATTTGAAGCTTGTATTAGTAAGAGCCTTTATCACTAAATGAACAATATCACGCAAAGTTTCATCCTTAATTTTTCTATATTCTCTTACTAATCGTGATATTTCTTCGCTGCCTACATCGCTACGAAAGGCCTTATCATGCAAATCTTCAGAGGCTTTGGTAAAAAAATATGACATATCAACTGATAACGCTTCTGCCAATTTATACAACCTATCAACTATAAGCCTTACTTCTCCAGTTTCATATCCTTGTATATGCTGAAATGAAATTCCAAGCTTTTTTCCCAAGTCTCTTTGGCTGAGACCACACATTAACCTTCTTTTCCTTATTCTTTCGCCTATTTGTTTATCAATAGATGCACAGTCATTGATCAACATCTTAACTTATACATTAAAGCAATACTAACTTTCATTGAAAATTTGAGAAAAAGATTTCACTAGCGTATAAACTACACTACGCAACCTTTTGCTCTTAATTTCGTTATATCCTTTAACTAACTTTAACACTTCCTTGTCATAAGCTTCATATGAGTCAGCGTGCATATCAGTAAAAAAATCAGCAATATTAATCGATAGAGCTTTTGCTAAGTCATATAGTCTGCTAGCCAAAATGTGATTTGAGCCATTTTCGTATTTTTGTATCTGTCTATACGAAACACCTATTCTCTTTCCCAATTCGGTCTGTGTCAAAGCACGATCTAACCTAAGTTGTTTTATTTTTTTACCTAATTGCACTTTTCACCTCTTATTTAAATTTACAACAAATTTTATGAAAAAGCTAGCAAAGTAATTGCTTTAATAATTTCTGCCTCTCGCTAATTAAATTGTTTGGCCTTACGTATTTTTTCTCAATTTCCCTCATCTCTTTTTCTCGTTCTGCAATGCTATTTCGTATTACTTCAGCCGAATATCTGCTTTTGCCAGATGCAAACTCTGATCTTAATCTTCTCACCTTATATTCGAGCTCAGCAAATCTTTCATGCTGCTCAAGTAGTTCTATCATGTGATTGATTTCAGAACTTAACTTTTCTTCTTTAACCCCTCTTACAATAAAAGAAAGCAAAAGCTTATCTATTTGATAATCAATATTTGGTTGAGCAGCAAACAGATTAACCATGGCTTTTACGTCAGCAGGATTTGCAACTAATAAGTTAAAATTACTATATAAAAAACTATAGAACTTTATCGTCTTCTCAAGATAATTTTTCATATCTTGTGATAATTGCGATTCTTCGTGAATTCCCGATAGCAATATTCTCAATTCTTCCAAGTATTTCGTGTCAAAATTACTTACTTCTTCAGGTAGAAGAATCATGAGCAGCTTTTTTACGAGCTCAACATCATTTGATTTTACTGCATTATAAAGAGCTTTATCCTTATCTTCTTTTAAATCATAAAGCTCTGACGAGTTATCTATGCTGAACAGATATTCAGTATTTCCCTGAGGAGAATAGATTAAAATGTCCACTTCTCTTAGCGGGTGGTCATCATTAAACTTTTCTAGTAACTGCTTATCGGTAGTTTCCTCTATTGCTACAACCGCTTTACTGACCTTTTTCAGTTCAGAAACATTATCTCTTGAATTTTCAAGTATGTCTTTAGCCTTGTCCAGCAGCTGTTTATACAGAACTATTTTTTCTTCATCATCAAGTAGCTGACAATGCTTTTTCAGCTTTTCAGTAGAGTAAGACAGGAGATCCATTTCTTTCAATTTTACAATCACAATACCCCATTTTTGTTGAAACTGAAATAATTTTTACGAGATATGTTTTTCTAGTGTAAATGCCCGTAAAGTTTGTTACTATAATTTATAGTAAATCAATAAGTCGTACAATATTAACAATTAAATAATATTTATCACGATATGATCGAATAGTAATGAAATTAAGTGAGGGTTACAATGAAAAAAATAAATGGTAAAAAATTGTCTAGTAAAATGTTAAAAGCGGTAGAGCGAATAGCAAAAGAAGGGTTATTACCTAATTTTATAAAAGCTGCTCCAACAGCAAATAAAAAGATTAGTAAATTACCTGTCTTAACATATCCTGAGGAGCTCAATCCATTTCAATCAGCTTTATGCAAGATAAGGCTAAGTGAATATGAAAATGTGAAATTAAATGAATTCTTGGAAAAAGCTATTGCAGCTGAAAATCTAGACAAATTAAGTAAAATCGTCGATGAAGCTTTGGATTTAGGAATAAGAGTAAACACTTGCAACGAAGATGGCTTTAGCTTCGCTAACGTTACAATGTTTAAGATGTGTCGTGACGAATTCAAAGGAAATAAACAAGAAGATATAATCAGAAAGTTAGCCCTACATGGAGCAGATTTTAATGTGCAAGTTGATAAGAAAATAACCGAAATTTATCAAAAAGTGCAAAAAGAAATTGAGCCACAAATATATAGTAGGCTCAAAAAACTCAGGGAAGCAGGAGAGCATGCTGCTATAGAAGGAACTGTTGAAAATGTAGAAATTGATAATAAGACCTTCTATATAGAATTTTCACATAGCTGCATAGTTGATGTTGCCAAAGTTGTAGAAGGTGCAAAAAATTTGGGCTTAAGTAAAGGAGACTTAAACCTTGGTGGCAATATTATAAAAATAGGTGATGGTGAAGTTGAGGTCAAAACTGGGAAAGACGGTAAAAGAAATTACGTGGATATATCCGATAATAGCGCTTTTACAGTTATACTTTGCACTAGCCTAGGAGAGCTAAATTTAATGGTATATCACGACACAGAAGACTATCATCAAGTACAAATTGAGGTAGAAGATGAAGAAATGTGGAATGAATTACAAAAAATAGGAGAAATCATAGGACAAGGTTGTTTATTTGGTGGAATGTCTGTTAAAGAAGCAGTAGAAAAAGGCAGTTTTACTAGATGTGGAAGGTGGGGTGACCAAAGTTCTAAAAGTAGTGAGACTTTTTCTTGGGTAAATAAATTAAAAAATAACAAAACGACATCCGTAGGACGTTCTTGATTAATGGCTATGTTTTACATAGCCATCATTATTGCAAAGTAAAGTAGTTCTTGAAATTTAATTAAGATTACCATAAAAAATTTACCTTAACTAGCATTGCTTGTAGAAGTGGATTGAAGATATATTCAGGCAATATTATTTATTGGCAAGCGCTTTTATCACTGAATGCACAATATCACGCAACGTTTCATCCTTAATTTTCCTGTATTCCCTCACTAGCCTTGATATTTCTTCACTGCCCACATCGCTACAAAAGGCCTTATCGTGTAAGTCTTCAGAAACTTTGGTAAAAAAATATGACATATCAACGGACAAAGCTTCTGCCAAATTATACAATCTATCAATTACAAGCCTTACCTCTCCAGTTTCATATCCTTGTATGTGCTGAAATGAAATTCCGAGCTTTTTTCCTAAGTCTCTTTGGCTAAAACCGCATATTAACCTTTTCTTCCTTATTCTTTCGCCTATTTGTTTATTAATAGGATGTTGTTCATCTTGCACAATCATTTATTAATATATTAACTGAGGTATTGAAGCAGTACTAACTCTCATTGTAACTTTGAGAAAAAGATTTTACCAATATATAAACTACACTACGCAACCTTTTGCTTTTAATTTCATTATATCCTTTGACTAATTTTAGTATTTCTTCATCATAAGTTTCATGTGAGTCGACATGCACGTCAGTAAAAAAATCAGCCACATTAATCGATAGTGCTTTTGCTAAGTCGTATAGCCTACTGGCCAAAATTTGGTTTGAACTATTTTCGTACCTTTGTATCTGTCTATACGAAACACCTATTCTTTTTCCTAACTCAGTTTGTGTTAAACCACAGTATAATCTAAGTTCCTTTATTTTTTTGCCTAATTCCACCTTTCATTACTAATTTTAACTGTTCAAGCTTACATTGAATTTTTTAATCTATGAAGTAGAAAAAAAGAAGGAAAGCTAGAGAACTTTCCTTCCGGTCTACAGATTACAATAAACCACTGTCATAAAAACTAAAGTGGCTCTTCTGTGTTACAATTATATGATCCATCAATGTCATTCCTACATTTTCACAAGTTGCAGCTAATGTAAGTGTGTTATCCTCATCCTCCTTTGACGGCTCTATATTTCCACTTGGATGATTATGTGAAATTGCAACAGATGCTGCATCAACCAGTAATCCCTGTTTTATTATTTCCCTCACATATAGAGGTACTCTGTCTATAGTTCCACAGTCTTGAATATACTCATATATCAAATGACCACTTCGATCTAAGTATACCACTCGTAAGCTTTCCTTTCTTGACTGTCCTATTGATGCTTTAAAGTATTTTAACAGCTCTTTCCTGTTATCAAGAACCGACAACTTTTTTAGCTTACCTTTCAGTATCCTATCAAAAATCTCTTTCAGGCAAAAGATACTTGCTATTGCTCCATCGTTCATTCCTGTAACATTTTTTAGTTCATGAAAGTCAGCATTAATTACCCTTCCTAAACTACTAAAGAGCTCCATTAGCTTTTTGGCAACTTCTCTTCCTTCTGTATATGCAGATAGATTACGTTCCAGTAGCTCATGGTCAAGCAAAGACCTACCTCTGCTTGATAGAATACGAGCTTCCAATTTCTCTTTTCTCTCACTATTATTCATAAAAACCTCCAAGATCAACATTATATACAAATTCAACGCCAGCTTTCTGACGCAGTAGTTCTCGAGGAATAACCCTTTTGAACTCTAAATTTGCAATGTTGTCCTTGTTGCTTGGGCACTGGGATGACA